>CAYJNF010000032.1:0-3331 GCA_964370915.1 uncultured Chitinophagales bacterium | reverse complement strand
CGAGTCGAAAAAGATTTCCGATCAGGATCTCTGGGCGTTGCGCACAACACTGCGGCGTGAGCTGGTGGAGTTTGCGCGCAAACGTTTGCGCGAACAGCATCTGCGCCATGGTGGCGATGGAATTGGCGTCTATGAAAACATGCTCTCGCCCGACGTCTTGACGATCGGGTTTGCGCGTCGCTTTGCAACGTACAAACGCGCACCGCTGTTCTTCCGCGACATGGAGTGGGCAATACGTATGCTCAACAGCAAGGAGCGCCCTGTGCAACTGATCTTCGCCGGGAAGGCGCATCCTCGTGATGATGCCGGCAAGCACTTCATCCAGGAAATCATCAACATGACGAAACGGCTCGACCTGTTCGGCAGAGTGATGTTCATCGAGAACTATGATATCAACGTAGCGCGCTACCTGGTCTCCGGTTCCGATGTCTGGCTGAATACACCGCGCCGACCGATGGAAGCATGCGGCACAAGCGGCGAGAAGACCATTCTGCACGGGGGCTTGAACGTCAGCACGATGGATGGATGGTGGAGGGAAGCATACGACGGCAAGAACGGCTGGCAAGTTGGTGAAGATTCCACTGCGCCTTCGGAAAAAGAGCAGGACGACAAGGACGCGTATTCACTTCGCACTGTTCTCGAAACTGAAGTGCTTCCGCTGTTCTACGACCGCGGCAAGGATGGCATTCCGCACAACTGGTTGAAGCGAGTACGGCACTCCATGGCATCGCTCATCCCGGTATACAACACAGACCGCATGGTTGTTGATTACACAAAAAAATACTACTTGCCCCGGAAGAAGTAGCAAATCAGTCCGCTTCATCTATGTCAACATCGAAAGGCCCGGATTCAGCGCCGGGCCTTTCGTTTACTGACTCTCTTTCAAACCACTACCGGTCCGCAATGGTCTGGCTCATTCTGCTTGCTACGGCACCCAGCCATTGATCGGCGCTTTCATAGTGCCCATAGGCGATGCGATTGAATATTTCGGGCTCGTCAAAAACCGACTTTACTAAGAATGCTTTGTAGCGCGTTTCCATGGAGCCGGCGGTGACTGCCATTTCATTGACCTTCGACTCCAGCTGCTCGAAGTTGCACGTTGGCAGCATCACCTTCATCATCGCAACATGTGCCAGGGCCGATTCGACAACGCCCGCGTTCTCGGATGAAAGGGCCGCAAGATACTGGGCAGATGCTTTCTGAAGGTTCATGCATTGATACTTGGATGCTCTCGGGAAATACGTCAGCTCGTTCTCAGATGAGCTATTCTGGGAATATGCCGTGGTTACCAATATCATCATTACAACTGCTGCGATCTTCATGACATCCTCCTTGGTGATTGTGGTGTTCGATGAGTCCAAACTTTCTGATTCATGGTACGACCACTCTTTGCAAGAGATGTCTTTTTCACGTAAAGCAATTGTCAAAACATGTCACGGGAAAAACGTGACTTCAACACTCGGTTATTTCTGGGCAGACGGCGCCGGATACTCAGTGAATTTTTCAACCTGATTCTTGACGGGCTTGACTATTTTGAGATACGCATAGATCGAACCCAGATCCTCATCGGTCATTCCCGCATACATGAGCCACGGCATCGGCGTGTTGAACTCATTCATCGACACCGGAACTTCGCGCGACGACGAATCGGCGAACGCCTTGAAGCGCGCGATAAAGTCGTCCTTCGTCCACGTTCCAATGCCCGTTTCTTCGTCCGGAGTAATGTTGAGTGAGCGAACCACGCCACCCGGAAATTTGAATTCGAACCCGCCGGCGTAATCCATTCCCGGGATATGTTCCCCCTTTACTGCCGGCGTATGGCAATCGCCGCATCCCGCAATCATGCTGAGATACCGTCCGTATTCAACTGCGTTGCTTTTGTTCGGAGCAGGTTTCGGTTGATATGATTTCAGCGGAATTGTTTTTACAATGAAATTGAGGGGGAAGTTCAGCCTCGATGTTTCGACTTTGTTTTCGATGGGGGGAAGACTTCGAATGTACGCCACAATGGAATAGGCATCTTCCTGACTGAGATTGTTGTATCCGAGGTAAGGCATCAGCGGGAAGAGTGCCCTGTTCTCCTTCGTTACACCGGTTGTGAAGGTGCGCAACAGTTCGCCATCTGAATAATGCCCAATCCCTGCCGGGGTGATGTTCGCACTGAAGATGGAACCGGGAACGCCGCCTATCTGCTCGTTAAACTCTTCTCCACCTTTGCCCTCAGTTCCGGCAATGATGGGACCAGCGAACTTCCCCCAATCTCGAGTTGAATGACAGTCGATACAGGCCGTGACATGGTAGGCAAGATACCTCCCTCTCTCAATTCTCTCGGGTGAACGCTCAACTGTGATTGCTGGAGGCGGATCGACATCCGGGTATTTCATGTAGAACACTGTCAGAGCACCTGCGAGCAAAAGCACGACAACACCCACGACCACGCCAAGAACCTTGAGAGCCTTCTTCATGAAACCTCCATTATGGTTTGTATGTGAAAGAACTGGCCACCGTTTGGGACACGGAGCCGGAAAAATTTCAGGCCAACCGGAACGGCGTAAAACTAACGAACTCGTGCATTTTCCGCAAGAAGATTCATCGTTCAGCGGGACAAAAACTTCTGTCCTCTCCGATTGCCGTCGTAGAAACGAGCAGCGCTGCAAGCGCAACCAAATCCCGCGAGGAAGTCATGCATCGAGTTCCTTCCACACCAACGCGCTCGCGCCAAGAATCGCCGCGTTGTCTGTCAGGCCCGAAGGCAGCAACTGCACTTTGTTCCTAAAGATGTTCAGCATGTATTCTTCCATGTAGCGCTTCGTCGGGGTGAAAATAAACTCCCCTGCATTGGCGAGTCCGCCAAACAGAAAGATCGCCGAAGGGCTTGTATGGGCAACAGCATCGGCGAGCTTTAAGCCGAGGATTCTTCCCGTCCGCTCATATGCTTCGAGCGCGAGCGCATCTCCTTGCTTTGCAGCATCCGTAATCATCGCTGCCGTCAGTGTATCAAAGGAACTCGCTCGTAACATGCTGGGTGTATTCGATTCCGCGATCAACTCGAAGACTGTCCGCTTGATACCAGGAGCAGAGGCATACGTTTCCAGGCAACCTCTGCGTCCGCAACCACACACGCGTCCCGCGGGATCCACAATTGTATGCCCAATCTCGCCGGCAAAACCATCATGGCCGTAAACAAGCTCACCGTTGGCGACGATCCCGCTTCCGAGTCCTGTACCGAGTGTGATCACAATGAAGTCGCGCATTCCTTTCGCTCCACCGTAAATCATCTCACCGATGGCGGCGGCGTTTGCATCGTTCGTGAGGAGAACCGGCGTTGTGT
>CAYJNF010000031.1:5447-14932 GCA_964370915.1 uncultured Chitinophagales bacterium | reverse complement strand
CGCCGGGACCCTGCTCATTGCGCGGTGATGCATCAACAGAAATCAACCCTACTCAATACTATCGATGGAGGTTTTATGGTTGGCATCGTAGGATACGGCGCGTATCTCCCAAGGTATCGCATCAAAGCAGAAGTGATCGCTCAGCAATGGGGTGCAGATCCCGTGGCAATCTCGCGAGGGTTGCAGCTGTTCGAGAAGACTGTTCCCGGTCAGGATGAAGACACGATTACAATTTCTGTCGCCGCGGCAAAGAACGCGCTTCGTCGTGCGCAAATCAATCCGAAGGATATTGGCGCTGTGTACATCGGGTCGGAGTCGCATCCGTATGCCGTGAAGCCGAGCGGAACGATTTTGATTGATGCGCTTGGCATTGGCCCTCATGTACATGTTGCAAGCTACGAGTTTGCCTGCAAAGCAGGAAGTGAAGCGATGTACGTTGCCTATAGTCTTGTGAAGTCGGGCGAGATGAAATACGCAATGGGTATCGGCGCCGATACCTCGCAGGGTGCTCCGGGCGACGCACTCGAGTACTCGGCTTCGGCCGGAGGCGCGGCGTTCATTATGGGAAGCGAGCGTGTGGTGGCCGAAATCCTCTTCACGCACTCGTATACATCGGACACGCCGGACTTTTGGAGGCGCGAAGGTGAGTCGTATCCACGTCATGGTGGCCGGTTCACGGGCGACCCGGCGTATTTCAAACATATTGTGGGAGCGGCTACTGCGTTGCTGGAGAAATCAAAGATGTCTCCGGCAGATTTCAAGTACGCTGTCTTCCATATGCCGAACGGAAAATTTCCGCAAGAGGTCGGCAAGCGCCTGGGCTTCACAAAACAGCAGCTCGAAGTCGGTTGGATTGTCCCGTGGATGGGAAACACGTACTCAGGCTCTTCACCCACAGGCTTGACTGCCATCCTCGACGTGGCAAAACCGGGTGATTTGATTTTCATGGTGTCATTCGGTTCAGGTGCGGGCAGTGACGGCTTCATCTACCGGGTCACGGATGACATCACGAACGTTCAAGACCGTGCCCCAAAGCTGCGCGAGATGTTGGACAAGGATAAGATTCAACTCAACTACGGCGAGTATGCGAAGTTTCGCCGCAAAATCAAACTTAATGATTAACGAGGCCACGCCATGAGAGATGTTGTCGTAATTGGGGCTGGCATGACGAAGTTCGGCGAGCTCTGGAACAAATCGATTAAGGATATTTTTGTTGAAGCAGCATTGAAGGCAATTGAAGATGCCGGAGTTGACCACATTGATTCGATGTATGTTGGCGCAATGTCACCGGGGTTGTTTGTTGGTCAAGAACATCTCGGAGCCGTGATGGCCGACTATCTTGGCGCCACGCCAATTCCTGCAACGCACGTTGAATCGGCGTGTGCGTCGGGTGGCGCATCGTTCCGTCAGGCATTTCTCGAAGTCGCTTCAGGCGCGAGTGAGATTGTCTTAGCCGGCGGCGTTGAAAAGATGACAGACGGCGCTGATGTTACGGAAGCCCTCGCCACTGCCGCTGACCAGGAGTATGAAGTCTATCAAGGTATTACGTTCCCTGGCTTGTATGCAATGATCGCGCGGGCACATATGGAACGCTATGGTACGACGCGCGAGCAGCTTGCTGCGGTTGCAGTGAAGAACCATCGCAACGGCGCGAAAAATCCCAATGCACAATTCCGCTCCGAAGTCACAGCAGAACAAGTGATGAAGTCGACAATGGTTGCCGACCCGCTGCGTTTGCTCGACTGCTCACCGGTGAGCGACGGTGCAGCGGCCGTCATCGTTGCTTCGATGGATGTTGCCAGGCAACTGAAGAAGAACATCATCCGCGTGATTGCTTCTGCACAGGCGTCTGATACGATCGCGTTGCACAGCCGCAAAGATATCACCACGTTGAACTCGGTTGTGAAAGCGGCAGAGAAGGCATACAAGTTGGCTGACAAAAAACCGGCAGACATCGACCTGGTAGAAGTGCACGACTGTTTCACGATTGCGGAGATTGTTGCAACAGAGGATTTGGGTCTGTTCGAAAAAGGCAAAGGGGGAGAAGCCGCGGAGAAAGGCTGGACGTCAATCGAGTGCAACAAGATTCCGGTCAATACAAGCGGCGGGCTGAAATCTAAGGGTCATCCTGTTGGCGCAACAGGTGTGGCTCAGGTAATCGAACTCTTCGAACAACTGAATGGAAACGCCGGCGCCCGGCAAGTGAAAGACGCCCGTATCGGGATGGCGCAGAACATGGGTGGCTCGGGTGCCAGTTGCGTTATTCATATTCTGGAGGCACAATGATCACTGCAAGGTATCATCGCGAAATTCCTCAACGATACAGGCTTGAAGCCGGGAAGTGCTCGTCGTGCGGACACATTAGCTTTCCGCCACGACTGATCTGTCCCGAGTGCAAAGGGAAGACATTCGCCACGACAACGCTGAGTGACGAAGGAACTCTTCTCACGTTCACTGTTGTTCGGGTTGCATCGGACAAGTTTTCGAAGGAAACTCCTTTTCCCGTCGGCATTGTTGAGCTTGGTGATGGCGTGCGAATTACAGCACAAATCGCCGATGCGGATATCGACGATCTGAAGATTGGTCAGAAGCTGAAGATTGTTTTCCGCAAAGTTCAGGAAGATGGCAAGGCTGGAATCTTGTGTTATGGATACAAGGCGGTCGCGGCGTAGACATGAAAGACAGAATCAGAATTGCATCCGGCCAGGGGTTTTGGGGAGATTTGCAGACAGCTCCATACGCGCAAGTCACCAAAGGTCCGATTGATTATATCATGATGGATTTCCTCGCGGAAGTAACGATGTCCATCATGCAGAAGCAGAAGAAACGAAATCCGGAGTTGGGGTACGCGAAAGACCTTGTGCACATCATCGAGCATATCCTCCCGATTTGTTTGGAGAAGGGGATCAGGATCATCTCGAATGGCGGCGGTGTAAACCCCAAAGGCTGCCGCGATGCAATCTTCCACTGGGCACACAAGAAGGGAATCAAGAATCTTAAGATCGGAACTGTGTACGGTGACGACATTCTGGGGAGTATTGATGAGTTCGGCAAACGCGGTATTAAACTGAACAACATGGAAACAGGTGCCGGTCTCGATGCCGTACGCGACAAAGTGATGAGCGCGAACGTCTACTTCGGTGCGTGGCCCATTGTCGAGGCGTTGAGGCAAGGAGCGCACATAGTCATTACCGGTCGCACGACGGACACCGGACTAACGCTTGCGCCGATGATTCATGAGTTCGGATGGAAGGAAGATGACTGGGACAAGATTGCGGCGGGAACGGTTGCCGGTCATATTCTTGAATGCGGCGGGCAAGCGAGCGGCGGAAATTTCTCTGCCGATTGGAGAAATGTTCCTGATCTTGCACACATCGGATTTCCCATTGCAGAGGCATTCCCGAATGGGGAAGTTGTTATTACAAAACATGAAGGAACAGGCGGTCTGGTGTCGCGACAAACTGTTACCGAACAATTGATGTACGAGATCGGTAATCCGGCAAACTACATTACCCCTGACTGTGTTGCGGACTTCACATCCATCCATCTTGAGGACATTGCGCCCAATCGCGTTCGCATGTTTGAGGTGAAAGGGAAGCCGGCCACCGATTCGTACAAAGTATCCATGTCGTACCTCGACGGCTACACGGCCATCGGGACATTGACGTATGCATGGCCGGATGCGTTGGAGAAGGCGAAGGCTGCCGACCAGATTCTTCGTACGCGCCTCGCCGATCGCGGCTTAAAGTTTGAGGAGAATCGCTCGGAGTTTATGGGATACAATTCGTGGCACGGCCCGCTCTCCGCTGGGCCGAATGAGATTAACGAAGTTGTCTTGAGGTTTGGAGTTCGAGGTCATGACCACAAGGCAGTGGAGCGCTTCGGGATGGAACTTGCGCCGTTGATTCTTACCGGTCCGCCCGCAGTAACTGGTTTCGCCGGCGGCCGCCCAAAGCCGAGCGAAGTGATTGCCTACTGGCCAGCATTGATGCCGAAAAGCGCGGTGAAGCCAGTGGTTGAAGTGGCTGGGGGATGACGAAGAAGATTTGTGAGGCAAATGGTTGTTTCGTTTCCTTTCGTTTGCGAACAACCGCGGTTGGGCGTTGTAACGCCAATCAGCTTGCACTCGTGCCGAGGAGTACCGGGAATCCGATTGTGGAAGTCGCGGAAGTGTGGATTGACGAATTCAGGGCCATTTGCAAAGAGAAAAAAAAACTGCAAATTGTGAACGAAGAATTGTAAATTTGCGATCAACTCATTTAGATTCAAGATGGTAATCAGATTACTCGACGTGGCCCACGCCCGTTCCGGCGACAAAGGCGATACCGGGAACGTTGGCGTGATTGCTCGAAAGCAGGAATACTATCCGCTGCTCGTGAAGTATTTGACCGTGGAGCGCGTGAAGAAACATTTCGAGGGCATTGCATTAGGCGCGGTGGAGCGGTTCGAGATTCCGAATTTGTGGGCGATAAACTTCCTGCTGCACGAATCGCTCGGCGGCGGTGGCACCAAATCGCTGAAGAACGATGCGCAGGGAAAGACGCTCAGCAGTGCCATGTTGAGAATGGAATTGGATGTCGAAGAAAGTGTAAATTTGTAGTGATGTCAACGGTGCGATATTCAGACTGAAGCAAGAGTGACTTTGTCTGTGTCGTGTGGGCCAAATGTTTTTCTAAGAGGATGGTATGTTTGAAAATCAAAAAGAGCGGGTGCAGAAGCTGAAAAAACAACTGACTGAACTTCGAGGTTATCTTTGACTTAGAAGCAAAAGAGCAGAAGGCGGCCGGTTTGCACGCAAAGTCCGAAGCGCCGAAATTCTGGGACGACAACATCGGCGCGCAGAAGGTGATGCAACAAATCAGCGGATTGAAAGAGTGGATTGAAGGATGGAAAAGTCTTCAGAACATACTCGACGACGCCGGTTCGCTTATCGAGCTTGCTGAAGAATCGAATGATCCATCCTTTGGTTCGGATGTCGACAAAGATCTCGACAAGGTTGAACAGGGGATCGGTGATCTGGAATTCCGCAACATGTTGAGTGGTGACGATGACGAGCGAAATTGCATCCTGACAATAAATTCAGGAGCGGGCGGCACGGAATCCCAAGACTGGGCGGAGATGCTGCTGCGCATGTACCTTCGCTGGGCAGAGCGCAAGGGCTACAAGGTTGCTCTGACAGACCGGCAAGATGGAGACGGCGCGGGAATCAAAAGTGCCTCTGTTGAAGTGGTGGGGAAGTTTGCCTACGGATACTTGAAAGCGGAGAACGGTGTTCACCGCCTTGTACGAATCTCCCCGTTCGATGCAAACGCACGCCGGCATACGTCGTTTGCGTCCGTGTTTGTCTATCCGGAAATGGATGATGACGTCGAAATAGAAATCAATCCTGCCGACATAAAGGTCGATACTTTCCGATCAGGCGGGAAGGGGGGACAGAACGTTAACAAGGTGGAAACAGCAGTCCGCATCACGCACATCCCCAGCGGAATCATTGTCGCCTGCCAGCAAGAGCGATCCCAGTTTCAGAACAAAGAACGGGCACTCAAGATGCTCAAATCCCAACTTTACCAGAAGCGGAAGGAAGAAGAAGAAGCCCGCCTGAGTGCCATTGAGAGCACGAAGAAACGAATAGAGTGGGGAAGTCAGATTCGCTCCTACGTCTTTCATCCGTATAATATGGTCAAAGATCATCGCACCGATGTTGAGACCAGCGATGTGCACGGTGTTATGGATGGTGATCTCGACGACTTCATCAAAGGCTACCTGATGGCCCGACCCGACAACGCGGCGGTGAAAGGAAACTCCTAACTCTTCGATGTCCTACACTTCATTCATAGCGGGTCGTTATCGCAAGGCGAACCGGGGCAAAGGATTCACTTCATTCATCAGCGGCACAGCCATTGTCGGTGTGGCTCTGGGAGTTGCTGCGTTGATCATTGCGCTTTCAGTACTCGGCGGATTTGAACGAGAGATCACCGAAAAGATCATCGGGTTCACGAGTCACATCCAGGTTGTCGGGTTCCATTACCAGCCACTCAGCGATTTTTCCAAAAACATCTCCCGGATAGAAAACGAATCGCCGTTGATACGCGCCGTTCAACCGTATGTCGCGAGGGAGGCGTTGATACGCTCAAAGGAATCGGTTGATGGTATACTCCTGAAGGGGATAGATCTGTCGCGCGATATTTCAGCCGTGCAGAAGTACATCGTGCGTGGAACGTATGATATTGAACGCAAAGCGGGGGCATTGCCAAACATTGTTATCGGGCGTAAGCTTGCCGACAAACTCGCTCTGACCGTTGGCGATAAAACTGCCGTGTTTGCAACCGGCAATACCACTGACCTCAGTCAAATGCGGGTGATGCAGTTCCGCGTCAGCGGGCTGTACGAAAGCGGGATGGCAGACTACGATGATGTCTTTGCGTTCACGTCGCTGCAAGATGCCCAGGTTCTGTTCCAGTACCGTAACACGATTACCGGATACGATGTGCTGATCTCCGATCTTGACAGTGCCGATGTCATCGCCGATCGAGTGCAAGCGCTTCTCCGATATCCGCACTATGCTCGAACCGTGTTCCAGAATTACCGGAATCTCTTCAGCTGGATTGAACTGCAGAAGAAACCGGTGCCTATTATTCTTGGTCTGATCATCATCGTGGCAACAGTAAACATCATCGGCACGCTGCTCATGGTCGTCATTGGCAAGACGAAAGAGATTGGAATTCTGAGATCGCTCGGAGCTTCGCGCCGGGGGATTGTGGGTATTTTTGTCCGACAAGGAGTCTGGATTGGCATTGTCGGTACAACGATCGGGAATCTCTTTGCGTTTGCCTTGTGCTACACAGAAGAACAATTCCATTTTCTTTCCCTGCCGAGTGACATTTACTTCATGACATCTGTGCCCATTCTGCTCCGGCCCGAGTATTTTCTCATCGTTTCTGCCATTAGCATAGCCCTTTGTTATGTGTGCTCACTGCTGCCTGCTCTTCTCGCGTCACGAATAGATCCTGTACGAGCAATCCGGTTTGCCTGATGAGGTTTGAACGATTCATAGCGCGACGGTATCTTCGTTCCAAGCAACAGACTCAGTTCATTAATATGATCATGCTCGTCTCAGTTACAGGCATAACCGTTGGTGTCGCCGCGTTGATTATCGTCTTGTCTGTTTTCAATGGATTCAACAAAGTCGTTACAGACGTTCTGGTCGGGTTTGATCCTCATGTGCGAGTTCTTCCATCTGTCGGGAAATCTTTTGGGCAAGCTGATTCTCTTTTGACAGTGACTTCGCAGTTGAAGCAGGTTCAGGTTGCGTCGCCATACGTTGAGCACAAAGCGCTTGTCGTGTCAAAAGGGGGGAACCGCGTTGTCGTGATCAAAGGAGTAGTTGACTCAACAGCGGGCCGGGTCTCCGGTGTGGTCGAAGCCACAGCACTCGGGAAGTTTGCACTCAAGACAACTGAAGGAGCGCCGGGCATCGTCGTTGGATTGGCACTTGCCGATAGGCTCGGGATCGTGGTTGGCTCAGAGATTACTGTCGTCAGTCCGGTTGGCGTTGACGCGATGATGGTACAATACAGCCAGCCCGATATGCGGAAGTTTGTCGTGACAGGGATATTTGACTCGCGCAACAAGGAATACGATTCACACTTTGCGTTTGTCTCGCTTGATGTGGCCGCCCGTTTGTTCCGGTATGGAAAAAGTGTTAGCGGCGTCGAACTTCGATTGCAGAGCATCGATGACTCCGAGCCGGTTCAAACTCGGCTCGCCGATCTCCTCGGCAGCAAATTCAAGGTCATGACCTGGTATGATTTGCACAAAGACTTGTATTCAGTGATGAAGATTGAACGATGGAGTGCGTATATCATTTTGTGTCTCATCATCGGAGTCGCATCATTTAACATGCTCGGGTCATTGACAATGGGGGTGATGGAGAAGAGAAGGGACATCGGAGTTCTGAAGGCATTGGGGGTCAATAGCCGAAGCATTCTCAGACTCTTCATGTTTGAAGGAATTCTGGTTGGTGTGGTGGGGACGTTCCTTGGCATAGCAATCGGGCTTGTCGTTTGCTATCTCCAATTGCAGTACCAACTCTTTCCACTTGATCCGAATGTGTACATTATTCACGCAATACCGGTTGATATCCGCTGGACCGATTTTGTCGCAGTGGGATTTGCATCGATGTTGCTGAGTTCTCTGGCTGCCCTGTATCCTGCGAGGCAAGCCGCCCGGCTGTTTCCAGTTGATGCAATTCGATGGGAGTGATCAATCATTTATGATTCGTTCAGAAGACATAACAAAGGTGTTCCCCGGCGGTAATAGTCAGGCTGGCGGGAGGGAGGTATTGAAGGGAATCACCCTGAATATTGGGCAGGGAGAGATTGCTGCTATTGTTGGAGCTTCTGGGGCGGGGAAAAGCACACTACTGCACATACTTGGCACCTTGGATCGACCAACCCAGGGGAGCGTCTTCTACGACAATCTCAACGTATTTGAGCTTGCCGATGACCGATTGGCGGCGTTTCGAAATCAGCATGTGGGCTTTGTATTCCAGTTCCACCACTTGTTGCCCGAGTTCAATGTGTTGGAAAACGTTGCCATGCCGGCGCTTATTCACGGGAAGAGGCTAGGTGAAGTGAAGAATCGCGTTCTTGACCTTCTTCGATCCGTTGGCGTGGAGGATCGTGCCTCGAGTCGGCCAAATTCTCTCTCTGGCGGAGAGCAGCAACGGGTGGCTGTTGCTCGCGCCCTGATGAACTCGCCCAAGGTAATACTTGCCGATGAGCCTTCCGGCAACCTTGATACGAAGAATGCCCAACAGCTGCATGAGTTGATTTGGACGCTGAGCCGCCAGATGAAACAAACGTTTATTATTGTCACACACAACGAAGAATTTGCCAGCCGGGCGGATCAGGTGTTGCGCATTATTGATGGCCAAATCGCAAAAATTAAAATAAGTGATAAGTCGTAATTTTTTTAATTTTCTGCTTGACATTGAAAAAAAATACTGTAAATTTACTCTTGACCTTACGACAGTTTCTCCCCTGACTGTTGTAGACAAATGGTCGAGCCCGGCGTTCCCCCCAACGCTGGGCTTTTGTTTTAGACACGTGATTCCCACTTTACTTTGGAGATTCGTATATGGCAAAGGCAGTCAGACGCGGTGATAGCAGGCGGAGATCCGCAAAGGATGAAAAGTTACCCTTAGCGAAAGAGAACTTCGTTATCATCGGAATTGGTCTCGTAGTGATTCTTGTCGGATACCTTGCGCTTGCCAATGGTCCGATTGAAGGGTTCCTGCCACTGGTTCTTGCACCCATCCTGTTAGTTTTAGGGTATTGTGTCATAATTCCATTGGGAATTTTGTTCAAGAAATCATATATTAAGACAGGCAACTCGGGCCACAATCAGTCAGCGGCTTAAGAGTCAGGGACCGCGTAGCTCAGGGGTAGAGCATCTGCCTTTTAAGCAGAGGGTCGGTGGTTCGA
>CAYJNF010000031.1:0-5437 GCA_964370915.1 uncultured Chitinophagales bacterium | reverse complement strand
ATTCAAGACGCAGACGCTCGATTTCCGGGTTTCCTGGGAGATCGTGAATCAGATCTGGCTGGAAGGGCGGTACCTAAATGAGTCGCTGAAGTGCACGGACATCGGTTACCAGGACAAGAATAACACGCTGCTGTTTCACCTGAGGACCGAGTTCTGACCTCGACGAGTCGCGTGCCGGTCGTCTACCGCCGGTGAAGGGAAGTGCCAAAATTCTTCGAAATTTGTTGCTTTTTTCAGTAGATGTTAGTAGTGTTGTAGGTGTCGTGTCACGCTGCAATTTGATGCGGAAGTGGCGAAATTGGCAGACGCACCATCTTGAGGGGGTGGCGCCCACAAGGCATGCGGGTTCAAGTCCCGCCTTCCGCACACAAACCTCGCAGAACGCTTTCTGTGGGGTTTTCTTTTTGCCCCATCATTAGTAATAGTCACTTGCGATCAGGATCAGAAAACATTGCTGATATACTTGATTTTGATGATCGGGCACGGTATATTCTGTCAGAGATTTAGGAACTCCTACCAATGACCAAGCGATTACTCTCAACCCTTACACTCGGCGCACTGCTGAGCATAACTGTATTTGCTGCAATTATCAAAGACGGAAGTCTAAGAGCTGATAGCGATGGAAGCTACATCACTGTTCGCTGGGAAAGTGAAAACGAGTCTGGCGTATCGTACTACGTTCTTGAACGCAAGGCAGGACTCAATGGATCTTTCATGACGCTCGCAGAACTTCCGACCAAAGGTAACGGTTCCACCTATCAGTTTGTTGATGAGACTGCATACCGAGTGTCGGAGACGATCTATAAGTATCAAGTAAAGGTCATCTTCTCAAACGGTCAGGCCCCTGTGTACTATGGACCAATTACTGCCATCCACAGAACGAGCGATGTTCGACGCACGTGGGGCAGCATCAAAGCCATGTTCAGATAACAGTTTCTTGACATGACTCAAGTGTTATTCGAAGAAAGCGATACGTGTGTGTCGCTTTTTTCATTTGGAGATGCCGTCTGATGCGTGTGCTGAAACCGTTGGTGCTTGCATCGAAATCGCCCCGTCGCATTGCACTCTTGAAACAAATCGGTTTGGAATTCGTGGTGGCACCCACAGATCTGGCTGAAGAATTTGATCTCAGTCTGAGCCCGGACGAAAATGCCCGTGTTCTCGCGTTGGAGAAAGCTCAGGATGTCAGCAAGAAATTTGATGATGCGATTATCATTGCTGCCGACACCATTGTTGTGCTCGATAGAATTCTCTTCGGAAAGCCGGTTGACGAAGAAGATGCACGCCGCATGTTGAGATTGCTGAGTGGCAAAACTCATATCGTGGTCACAGGTATTGCTCTCGTGGATTGTTCCTCTTCACAACATCTGGTTGCGAGCGAAGAAACGTTGGTCACGTTTCGTGAACTTCCGGAGGAAGAAATACGCGAGTATGTCGCGGGTGGTTCTCCGATGGACAAGGCCGGGGCCTATGGTATCCAGGACGACTACGGTGCGGTGTTCGTTAGTCGTATCGAAGGATGTTTCTATAACGTGGTAGGATTTCCCCTCTCACGATTTCACACGGAGTTGGGGCGTTTTCAAACTCAGTTGATTAAAGAAAGCGGAAAGTATGTCTAAGAGAATCAGAGTACTCGTTGCCAAGGTTGGACTTGATGGACATGATCGCGGCGCGAAAGTTGTCGCGGCTGCGCTGCGAGATGCTGGAATGGAAGTGATCTACACCGGACTGCGAAAAACACCGGACATGATTGTTGAAGCGGCAATTCAGGAAGATGTTGACGCAATCGGCGTGAGCATTCTCAGTGGCGCGCACATGACCGTGTTTCCACGGATTGCCAACCTGTTGAAAGAGAAGGGACTCAACGACGTGTTGTTATTTGGGGGAGGGATTATTCCGAACAAGGATATTGCCGAACTCAAGCAGCACGGAGTCGGGCAGCTGTTTACGCCCGGCGCCTCAACCCAGGACATTGTCGAATATGTGAAAGCCTGGGTGAGCGAGCATCGCAACTGAAATGCCGACGAGCGACCGTAAATCGAAAACCCCTCCTCAATGTGAGAAGGGGTTTTTTTGCTAAAGCCTAGCCGCTGCACCGATCGTTTCGTGTTACGCCTTGCTGACTTTCACCGCTTGCAGGCCCTTAGCTCCTTGTTCAACTTCGAACTGGACCGCCTCTCCTTCTTTGAGAGACTTGTAGCCGTCACCAATGATCGACTTAAAGTGGACAAAGAGGTCTTCGCCACTATCGCGCTTGATGAAGCCGTAGCCCTTCGCATTGTTGAACCACTTCACGGTACCCTTTTCCATAAGCGAGCAACCTTCTAGAATGTGGTACAATGTGTAACACCGACTTGCCCGCGAGCACGTGTTTCAACAATTGGTGAAGCACAGTGCAGTGTGGACTCTGTTTCCTCCAGATCTTCGCCACCTGCCCGTCCCTGCAATCCCAACAATCTCTATTCGAAAACAGCTGGTGTTGCGTTGACTGCGAGCGTATATTAGCAAAGGGAATGGTGAAACGCAAGCTCGTTTCTATTCGTCGAGCCAAATCGGTGGTTCAGTTTCGCTCACATCTTTCTCAAGCTGGTGCGCGCCGCTTAGCCTCCTGCGGGTTACCGGTTGCAGTCCCACTGATGAAAAAGGAAACAAGTCATCAGGAGAGAAGATCGCTCTAAAGTCTTGTGGCGTAAAGAATTCCGTGAACTTCTCCGAAAACTCATCGAGTCTACGAATGTAGTAGGCGGTATTCTCATCCGGGAAGTTCGGATCCCACTCGGCGACAGGTTTGCCGCTTTCAAAGGTTCGAACATTCGGATCGTTTCCGGTGACGTAGTACGAAACGGTATCACCTACTTTGAACAGCCGATCAGTTACAAGTGCAATTTCGTATGCCGCATTGCGGTTGCGTCGTCCGTTCTCAACCTCGCGCTTATAGTCCTGTAGAGTGTCCTTCAATGTTTCTGTTCGCGCGAAATCTCTGACCTCGAGCTTGTGTTCGAGAATATCATTTCGAAGAAGATTGTAAAGTTGATGAAGTCCATCGATGTCATTGCGCAGCAGACAATCAATGCATCGCTGAACGTACGAACGTCCGAATCGTTCCATGCTGCGCGAGATAAGCGACGATCCCTTCACGCGCATTCTGCCTTCGTAGTCAAGAAGAGCATAGTTCTTCATCTTGTAACTCAACATCCTCCGGTAGCGGCCGTCGAGCGCGACCGCAATTCCCGCGGGAAGAAGATCGGAAAGTCGCTCGACAAACTTTCTCTCATCATCTTCATCTTGTATGGAGGGTGGTGGGACAAAGAATATTCCGTCGGTGTCAACTTCAATCACCGTACCCTGCTCGGTCTGTATGAACTCGATCATCTGTCGCAGAAGTTCCTGACCGGTTGTGGTGACGACATCTGCCTGGGCATAGTCGTTGAACAATCCTCTGCCATACCCCAGATAGCCATAGAATGAGTTGATCAGAATCTTCAGCGATGACTGCATCGCATCGAGTGTAGACTTCTCCTCGCCGTCTGTTGCGCGTTTCATCTTGCGCTTAGCCTCAAGGCGCGATGATGTCAATGTCGTGAGTAGTTGCTTGAACACGCCGAGCGCATCCGATGCAGGTGCAACGCCCTTGTGAATCATGATGGATGGGTACAGGGATTCCACGTCGGCATGCAGGACGGGCCCGATGATGCCGGTGACAAAAATGTCCGTGTAACCACCGGTCGTCTGAATGCCGATATTCGGTTTGGGAATCGAATGTTTGCGCCGGAGGTATTCACGGACGAGCAGGCTCTCAATCTTTGCGGCCGATCCCATCCGTGCGACCTGACCGTAGCTGAGCGGAAGCATCTGTGTTAAGTAGAAGGTCGTTCCGGACAATCGTTCGCTCAGCTTGCCGGTCTCGATAACATCATCGAGCGCATACTTCATCAGCGAGTGATGGTCATTGTCCCAATACCAGGAGATCTTGTCTCCCTTGATATATGTTCGGTCGCTCGAAGCAATGCCGAAATATCGGGCTGCATACTTAAGGCCGTAACTCTCCATGTTACGTTTCATCATGTCGTAACTCTGCACAAGGAGCATCGTGTCAATGATGTGACGCCCTGCGACCTCCATTGCCGTGTATTCGTACGAACGATCCGCATACGAAGAGCGAGTATCAAAAGAGCGAGGCACACTGCCATCTCGACCAATTTTGAACGGCACCTTGTGGAGATCGCAACGCTTCGTGATGTATGGCAGGTCAAAGTTATAGATATTGTGTCCCTCTAGAACGTCGGGGTCTTTCTCCATGATGATGTTGACAAGTTCCTGAAGCATTTCCTTCTCATTCATCTTTTTCCCGTCAATTACATGTTGCCATCCACGATTGTCGGAAAGGGCAATGAGAATAATGCGATCAGAAGACCGGTTCGCATTACTGAACCGATGTGTGCCCCCGGTGTACGTTTCGATGTCCAACTGCATGCGGTAGATGTCCTCAAAGATCATCCCCCCGAAAAGAGTTCTTCCGCTCTGCATAAGGTATTGTGTGACCGGATCGGCATAGAGGAAGAGTGCATCGACTTCGGTGTACGAATCGAGTTCCATCGTCGTCCGCTTGTTATGGCGATCGATAACGAAACGAACAGCCTCCCAGAACTCACGCCAGTCTTCAAACGCGCAGAGATATTGGTAGAACGATGAACCATCGAGTTTCTTCACCCAATGTTTCCGCGCAAAACCTTCGAGCAGGGAATTATCAGCGAGGAAGAAGAAGGGAAAGAACTCCGCGTCCTCCGTGCGGACGGTATTGCCCTCCCGAAAATAAACACGCATCGTTCTGTCACTTGTTTGATGAACAGCGACGATGCGTTCGTCGGCATTGTGACCGTAGAGAAGCGTATTCATTCAGAAGTTACTTCTTATTGCTCTTCTTGTAATGTTCAAGAAACGGAGCAATCAAGTCAATCGGCACGGGGAAGATGGTCGTAGAATTCTTCTCGGATGCAATTTCTGTGAGCGTTTGCAGATACCGAAGCTGGAGTGCCGTGGGATGTGCTTCGATAACATGTGCCGCATCTGCGAGCTTCTGCGATGCCTGGAATTCGCCTTCGGCATGAACGACCTTTGCTCTCCGTTCACGTTCGGCTTCTGCTTGCTTTGCCATTGCGCGCTGCATTTCCACAGGCAAATCGATTTGCTTGACTTCAACCGTGGATATTTTTATTCCCCACGACTCGGTATGCTGATCGATAATGATCTGCAGCTTGCTGTTGATCTTGTCTCGTTCGGAAAGGAGATCGTCAAGTTCGAATTGTCCGAGAATGCTTCGCAACGTTGTTTGTGAGAGTTGCGATGTGGCGAAGAGATAATTCTCCACCTCAACAATGGCTTTGTCGGGCTGAAGTACCCGGAAATAGACCACCGCGTTCACTTTGATGGAAACGTT
>CAYJNF010000030.1:3094-15024 GCA_964370915.1 uncultured Chitinophagales bacterium | reverse complement strand
CTCCTCTTCTGTGACAAACGTGCGTGAAAGACCGGACATTGCACCGAAGAATATGACTACCCAGAGCATTCCCGAAAGTGCGTCCACCGGGGCACTCTCGCTTCCTAAGGCGAAGACGATAACTGAAATGGTCGTTACCACAAACATTACCAGCGCGCTTATGGCGTAGCGCGTACGAAGCTCGCTGTGCCAATCTTTCAGAAAAATACTTGCCGCCGAACGAATCCACCGCTGATATGGTCTCTCACGTCGCTGCATTCAGATCCACTTGAGATTGATAGGTGTCGACGTCCGATAAGTCATTCGTTGCAACGATGAGGATGCCCTCCTGGCGATGTTCCTCCATTATTTCCTTCACCATCTTGATGCCATCGACGTCGAGATTCGCTGTCGGCTCATCGAGCACAAGAATGCGGGGTTTGTGCGAAAGTGCAAAAGCGTACTTCATTCGTTGCTTCATCCCCGACGAGTACGTACGGACAGGATCATCCTTGCGGGAGTATAGAAATACTTTCTTCAAAAGATCACGCGCCCAGGATACATCAAACAGACTGCCGCGCATGGTAAGCGCGTAGCGAAGATTTTCCTCAGCGCTGAACTCATCGTACAGCTGCAGATAGGGCGATACGAGACCAATCATCGACGAACGCGGCATCTGGACGTTCTCGTCCGGCGACTCAATGCTGATCGTCCCCTGTGTCGGGGATAACACATCGCTGACGATTTTCACCAGCGTGGATTTTCCCGATCCATTTCTACCAGTAATAAGCAGAGTCTGGCCCGATGCAACGACGAACGACACACCGTCGAAAATCGTCCTTCGGTTGAACACCTTCTTGATAGCAGTTGCAGTGAGAGTAAGGTTCATTTGCGAATCACTGCCACCTTCCCCTTGCTGGTGCCGGACGGAGTTTGAATGAAATAGAAATATATTCCCGAACCTACCAGTTCATTGCCTTCGTTCCTGCCATTCCAGCGAAATACCTGCATGCCGAGTTGTGCAAGGTACAAGGATGTCTGTGAGGTGGAAGAGACAAGATCCATGCTTGTCGAATACACGGTGACCGACCCGGCAACTTGGTTTGGCGTGGCGAGAGGAAAATGCAAAAAGCGATTTTCGCCCACAAGAAAGGGATTGGGAAATGGCGACTGCGCTCCCGACACGCCAAAGAGATCTTTTGCAAACCAGTTGGTCAGATCCGGAGCCTCGAGCTTGACGAATATCTGGGCTACGGTCGGGAAGTAGCTATCATCAACTCGTTTGGAATTAAGTTGCAGTGAGAATGAAAATGTTTGCGCGTCATCCGCATTCGCGGCCGAAAGATTCACGTTCGTCACAACGAGACTCAGAACTCCACCCACGTCATAATATCGAGATCCAAACGGCGAAACAGTACCCACAATAGTCCGCGACGGAGCAGAGAATCCCGAGAATGCTGGAGTGAGCGTGCGGTAGTTCCGGCCTTCAGGGTAACAGGACACAGAATCGTTTCGGGCTCCGGTAAAGTAGTTCCATGTCGACCACTCGGCAAACGCATTGCGCAAGCTTGACGCGTACTGCTGTTGTGCGAATACGGCATCCATCGCGCTCAATGGCCTGAGATTTCCTATCTCCTGCCATATCTGCCTCACAATATCGCGCCCGAATTTCTTTGCCAGGTAGTGGCACCAGACGCTGCGGCTATACATGATGAAATCATTTGAAGCAAATGACACGTTCGGTTGCGCGAAATGTCCGTTCTGAGAATTCGTGTACTGAACATAGTCGTTCACATCCGTGTACACAACATCTTCCATCCATACAGAAGTTATCTCATAAAAATAGATATCGCCAGTCCAGTAACCATGATTGCCCATCTGAATTGCATGATGTAGTTCATGGGCAAGTGTCACTCGCAACGCAGGCAATCCCTGATTATTGATCGGCAAGACGAACGTGAAATCATTGTCGACGGTGATGAAACTCGTGTACGTACCTCCGCTCGGCTTACCATTGATTGGCAATTCGGGCGTTGTGTACCCGTAATACGATGCGCCCAGGTCCTGCACATACACATCGTACTCCGGACCTCCTCCGGAAACATCGTCAGCTGGGGGAGGAGCAAAACCCAACGAGTCGATTTCAAATCGATACGCGTATTGAAGAATCGATCCCATCGAATCGGCGTACTCGTTGGCGCTCGCGGGAATTCTATGGTGCTGGGCATTGAGCATTGCAGGCTCATGAATTCCGGCAGTATCGTAGTGAATTCGAAAGTGTCCCCGGACGATGCTCTTGTGAGTCGGTGGTCTGACAAGAACGGAATTAAGCGCGGCAATATCCTCGCCATTCAAGCTGGCTCTATTCGCCATCGCATACGCGATGGCGGGCAAGCCACATTTGTTGGGAAGGTCAGCATGTTGACCACGCATCCATAGACCTACCAGATGATCATGGTTCACCCCTGCCGCGACGGAGTTGTGCAACGCAATGCTTAATCCGTATAGCATGATCATGCCGAACAAAAGATTTTTTGTCACCAAGCTCATTCTTAGTCTCTTGTCAACGCAAAAACGGGGCGAACACAATCGATACAGTCCCTTTTGCAGGATTCGTGCAAACCAGATCTGTCACGCCTTGCTGGCGGAGCGAGCCTAATCGGAACGAGGAAACCCCGGTTGCCTGCAAAACACTCACCGGTGATCCAAAACCGCCAGCGCTGCCGTATGACACTACAATCGCACGGCGTAGGCCATCGAGCCACACGATATCTGTTGTGCCGTCATTATTCACGTCGCTGAGTGTCATGGCGTCTTCATTGATTGGCTGGACATTGGCAATCCATGCAACCGAATCCCGCGAGAACGGACGCACCGTGCCATACCATATGCCGAGTGAGTTCTGCGGTGCCCCAAGTGTGACAATAACATCCTTAAATGCATCGGGGTTAAGATATGCACCAAGAACAAATTTTGTAACTGATAACGAGTCGGAGTACGAGAACAGGGCTTTCGTTGCTCCAAACAACAGTCCCTTCTCAGATGTACTGGCCGAGATTGTTGTACGTCCCGATGATTTATCATGCTGTGCGAAGAGAAGCTCAAACGAACCTGGACTTGCTCCCTCATCGATGCTCATCGTCAGGATTTTCGTTGAAACCGAAGCTCGCAGACTTCTCTCGACAAATTGCTTCGAAGAAATTTGTTTGAAAGAAGAAAAGACGTAGGAACGGTCTTTTGTGTTTGTGTAGCGAACAACAAACTCAAGGCCTGAGCTATCAAGCTTCGCCAGAACAGTAGATGGATCAGAGCCAGTAGGAACGGTGAACGTACGAGCGCGATGAATCTCATCCTGCAGCGTTATCACCGTAACCCGATCGGTACTCGAGTGCGATGCAACAAGGAACTTGTTGCGTGATGGCATCCCACCAACCCGATGCACGCTTGTCGGTTTTTCTGACAACATGATGCCTTGCTGTCCGGCAAACCTTCCGTTTCCGGTGTTGAGAAGCAACGAAATACTACCACTGCCATAGTTGGCCACAGCAATGTCCTGCCGTCCATCCCCGTTCAAATCTTCCAGCACAAGCCCGCGTGGATCAAGTCCCACTGCATACTCATCAGGCCATTCAATCGTACCGTTATGATCGCTGTTCGCAAGGACAAGAAGCTTTTCGCCTTGTCTGTCCAACAGCACACAGTCCTTATTGCCGTCTTCATCCAAATCTGCAAGGAGCCAATCGGATGCGGACGACGAGATACCAAACAGCGTTGGTGCCGCGAAGGATCCTGAAGGACCACCGCAGGCAACTTCTATTCCGCGAGCGGTCCGCACTACAAGGTCAAGATACTGATCGGTGTTCACATGTGTGAGCTGAACTCCCGACGCATTTCTCCCGCAGTCAACACGAGTCATCAGTCGATAGTCACCAAGTGAGTTTCCGCTAAATACCTGAGTTTCGCGCGATGCCGGAAACGTAATTGCAAGTCGGAATGAACGATCCACGCCCACTTGCGAAATGGCAATGTGCGCAGGTTCGCTCGATAGCGGAACAGTGATCTGCTCCGAATACACAAGTCTGCTTATCCCCATGAAAATCGTGAGTTCTTCAGATAACCAATTCAACACCAACAGGTCGACAACGCCGTCACGGTTAATATCAGTTGCAGCCATGTCGCTGATGGAGATGTCAGCGAAAAGAAGAGGGCCCGACCTGAACGTACCATTCGACCGGCCAAGCAATGTCAAAGCACCAGCGCTATTCTTCCCAAACAACACAATGTCCTTGATCTTGTCATTGTTCAGATCAGCAACCACAAGTCCTCGCGAGGGGGCATTGAGTTGATACTCAACCACAGTATTCCCCTGCGGGGTTCGTCTGATGATCGAGCACCACAACCCGTCTGACGAAAGCGTCACATACTCCGACGTGCCATCATTGTTGAGATCCGCGGACGTAATGTAACCAGCGGATCTCTGGGTGTTCAGGATTTCCGGTGGCATCAATTGCCCGGCGTTGGAGATCTCGTACAGGCAAATGGATGGTTGCTCGTGAACAACAACGGCAATTTCAACCGTCGACCGGGCACCGGTACCAACCGCCAACCCGGAAGGACGATAGCCAAGATTGAAATCGGAGAGATTGCTGAACGATGTGAAGGAACGTTGCGAAAAGCTGGCGGGCACACACAGAAGCTGAAAATAGAAAAGGCTCAGGGCAAACCTGCGACGTGTACTCTGCAACAAGAAATACGGCGATTCGATGGCGAAGAGTTTCAGCGAAATAATCCTATTGTTACCCTTTGTTCCTGTGCGCCAAACGGTGCTGCCGTCGTTCAAGCGCTTCTCCAAATCGTCTCTTCTCGTCCACAGATTCGGGAACGACCGGAGGAACAGGGACAGGTTTCCCCTGTTCATCGATTGCAACAAATGTGAGATATGCATTGTTGGCTTTGCGCGGCAAACCCGCGCGGATGTTTTCAGCTGTCACGAGAACGCCGACTTCCATCGAAGTCGTGAACGCACGGTTGATGGACGCCTGAAGAACCACAATCTCCCCCAACCGAATCGGATCATGGAAATCCAACTCATCCACCGAGGCGGTCACACACACACAACCCGAGTGTTTGGCCGCGGAAATTGCGGCGGCAATATCAATCCAGTGCATCAGACGACCGCCCAGCAGATTCCCCAGTTGATTCGTGTCGTTCGGCAGAACCAGCTCGGTCATGTACACGTGTGAGTCACGAACAGCGCGCGGTTCCATCAGTTGGTGCGAAGAAGATTCGCATTCGAAGAAGCGTCCTTTGTATTGCCCGAGGCGTTGTCTTTTGCAGCCGGCATCCCCTTCAGCTCGGCGTCGATTTGAGCATTCAGTTTATCTGCGCGAGCCCGGAGAACGCTATTGGGATACTTGTCAATGAACTTGGTGATTTCGGCCTTTGCTTCGCGGTATTTTTTTCGTCCCATCAAAAGTTCGGTCTTCCCAAGATATGACAGAGGGGCATATTCCGTATCGTGATACTTCTCGATGACATTATCGTAGTATGCCACAGCGGCTTTGTAGTACTCCAACGTAGCATACAGCTCGGCGGATTCAAATTCTTTCTTCGCCAGCCGGGACGTCAACTCGCTGATCTTCTCAGATGCGTCAGCCACGTGCTCGTCGGTCGGATAATATTCAACAAACGCCTGTAGCTCGTCAATCGCTCGTCTGGTGTATTGTTGATCCAATCGGGACTTTGGAGACAAATTGTAGAAACAGAGCCCGAGCTTGTATTGCGCCTCAGGAACGCGAGGGCTGGCGGCCATGTTCCGTTTCAAGGTCTGGTACTCATAGGAAGCCAACAAATACTCCCCCCGCTTAACCCGGCACTCAGCCATGTAGAACTGTGCGTCAGCAGCAACGGAGCTTCCCTGGTATTGTAATGTGATGACTGTGAATTCGTTTATCGCTTCCAAGTAGTCTCCATCGTCGAAGAGCAGTTTTGCTTTCGCAAATCTCTCTTCGGGCGGAAGATTCGTCGCAACTTCCGAAGATCCACATCCTGCAATGGCTAAAGATACAATAGCTATCAGAATCGGCCAGTTTCTCATCGTTTGACAACTCTCCTTTGAAAATTTCCTCTCAACATGCAACCTGTTAGCTGCGGACACTGAATAACAAAAGCACTGCCACTGCGATAGAGCCAATGAGCACCAACGGCTCGGCGATATTGGCAAAGAATCCTTCTCTCGGAAGCCGGCCCTTCGTTGCGACAATCGCAGGATTTTCCAGCCGTGAGATTTCCGAAAGTTCGACTGCATCCTTGACCGAATCGACGAACAGTATCGATGAGATCTGATCTCGCTCCCCAGCAATTCTCCTCGTGAGTTTTGAGTCCAGACTCAAGCCTACAATCCGCTCGACGACTTTCGATCCAAACATACTTTCCCGGTGGATATTCTCGTACACCACTCTCATATCCGAGAGACCAAACTCAAAATGCAACGAACTCGAAGAGTCGGAAGTGGCGGGATACACTTTCTCACTGTTCAGTCCGTCCCATATTGCCCGTTCGACATACCAAGCCGTCTCACGCGGCAGGACGAGCACAGTGGCATTTATGGAATCGTGCACTCCGACCTGGTCTCGCGCCGCCCTTGCGGCTATCCGCTGTGCCACAGCACGCATCTGTTCAAGGTTCGTCCCCACGTCGCCCTCCTGGCTGAAGCCCGGAGCAAAAGCAATTAGACACACGACCACCGGAACTATGCGATACAGAGTTTTCTCCGAGTTCAGTTCAGCGTTCAGCGGCAACAGACGCATCGGTCATGACACCGTCGTCTTTTCATTTGCGCAATCAAAGTACACAAATTCGCTCCGAGTTTCAAGGAGCGGGTGAGGTCAGTTCGGTAAGTATTAGCGGGACTTGGATCGAATTCTTTCCAACTCGGCGGCCACCAGCTCAACCCGATCGTCGAGAAAGTGGCGTGAGAACCGTCGCGCACGTCTGACTTCGGCATCGTCAATCGTTGACACGATCAGGTCTTCATCAAAGAGTTTAGCCGACACATCGATTTCACCGTCAGGACCAACCACGGATGAACCACCCCAAAAATTCACGCCGTCCTCGTAGCCGGTTCTGTTGCAGAAAGCGAGGTAGGTTGTCAACAAGCGGGCATAGGCTTTGTGATTCTCGGAATTCACCCGAGCAGTTTGTAGCTCCTGTTCGTTCCCTCCAAGTCGAGTCGGACTCGCAACGAGTGCAAGAATCACGTGGGCACCATCCTCCGCGAGCAGGTAAGGAAGGGAGATGTGCCACAAGTCTTCGCATATCAGCACTCCCATGCGGCCATGTTTGGTGTCAAAGGCTCTGACCGAATCGCCGGAGTTGAAATACCGCATTTCTTCAAACATCCCGTATGTCGGTGGGTACGTCTTTCTGTGGACCGATGATACTCGTCCATCCTCGAAGAAGAACGCGGAATTGAAAATCGCAAACGTTGAACTCTCTTCGACTGCTCCAAGAAGTATGGAAATCGAGTTGCTCAAATCGAGAAGTGGCTGCAACACCGTTGTGTCACGCTCAAGATTTATGGCGAGTTCCCAATTCATATCTTTGATTGAGTAGCCCGTCAGGCTGAGTTCGGGGAAAACAACAAGGTCGGCGCCTGCGCTCTGTGCGCGTTCCGCGAATGCAACATGCTTTTCGATGTTGCGCTTCAGGTTGCCGAGGACAGGATCAATTTGGGCGAGAGCGAGCTTGAATTTCATATTGCGGAGTTGTTGGGAATGAGATTGGCCCATCCGGCCAGTCTATCCATCCGAGAGATCAAACATTCGAATGTCTTTGATGTACTGAACTGTCTTGTCGGTTTTCAGTTCTTTCAGCCTGACGATCTTCTTTTCGATACGCAACAGATTGTCGCGAATGATCGTGAGATAGGTTTTAAGATTGTCGGCACCGTGGTTTTTCAGTAGTTGGTCGACGATTGTCCCCATGCCGTCGAGTGGGAGCCGAAGCTCCGTCGTGATTTGGACAACCAATTCTTGAATAGCCTCCAGCCTTTTTTGCGAGATCTCCAACGCTGTAAGCTGTTCTTGAAGTTTCTGGCGTTCAATAACATTGATGATGGTTTTGGGAAGGACGAGCGTCGCAATCTCCTCCTTCACAAGATAATCCTCAATACCAAGCTTCATCACTTCAACCGCAAGGTCAAAATCTTTATTCACGGTAAGGAACACAACCGGGATGCGGATATGTCTCTCCTGCAACAAACGGGTAATCTCCAGCCCATTCTGCCCCGGGAGGAAATAATCCATGAGAATCACGTCGTAGGCTGGATTGCGGCTTAACTCCGCCAGGGCGTCAGGACCATTCTCTTTCCACGTGACAACAAACAGCTCCGGCTCATGCTTCTTCAAGAACAAATCAACGAGCTTGGCAAAGTCAGGATTGTCCTCTATGAGCAGGACTTTCGTCGCGTGATGCTCTTCCATGTTACCCGGGTTTCCTAATCGTAAAATAGAATGTTGAGCCTTTGTTTGGTTCTGATGTTACCCAAATTCTTCCCCCCTCACGTTCAACGATCTTTTTGGCAATCGTCAGGCCGGCACCCGTTCCACGGTATTCCTCGCTTCGTCTGAGACGTTGAAAAATGGCGAAGATCCTGTCGAAATATTGAGGCTCGATGCCAATGCCATTGTCTGTCACTGAGAAGACATACTCATTCTCGTCTTCCGTCACGCCCAGATGAATTGTAGGATTTGGTTTGTCGTTGAATTTCATGGCATTCGAGATGAGATTTCGAAATACCATGCTCAGACGTGTATGGCTAAACCGCACCCGGGGGAAATTGTCAGCCATGCTGACGACAACATTCTGCTGGCGGAGTGTAAACTGAAAGTCACGCAAGATCTCATCAACGATGTTCTTCACGGACACACTGTCGAGGGTATCATGACTTCGGCCCAGCCGTGAGAGTGTCAGAAGGTCGTCGATCAGATGCTTCATCCGCGACGCCGACTGCACCACGGTGCCAAGGTACTCCCTCCCCTCTTCGTCCAGCACGTGTGCGTGATCTTTCATCACGATCTTGCTGTATCCCTCGATACTGATCAGAGGCTCCTTCAGATCGTGTGAGACAACATACGTAAAATCATCGAGCTCTTTGTTTCTGTTCTCGATCTCGATGGATTTTCTCAGCGTGTCTTCATACAAAGTTGCTTTGCCAATTGCGACCCCAGTCAAATTAGCTATACTTTCCAAGAGACGCAAGTGAACATGATTGTACACATTGGCGCCCGAGCTGACGATCGAAATAATTCCAATCACCTTCTCTTCCGATTTGATGGGAACAGCAATCATCGAGTCGAGGTTCGAGCTGCTTGTGCTTCCCAAGTACGATGTGCCAAACTCAACGACCTGCTGATATATTGTGTTCGGCCAGTCCTGAAGACTTCTCACCTTCATTCCGGTTGGATAGAACTCTGCAACGCCATTCATCGTCCGGCTAAGCAGCGACAATATGTTTTGTTCCGGGAGATACGCTTGATAGTAGAATCTCTCAAGCGGTATCGCATCCGAGATTTCGGTGTACACCGCCTGCAGCATGGATTTCAGATCGAGAACTCCCGTCAAGCCTTTGCCCAGTTCGTACAATGTCGTGAGGGTTTTGACCTGCCGTTGAACCTCGGCATACAACTGGGCATTTTCGATGGCGGCACCGATCTGATTCCCGATCAGAACCAGTAGTTGCTGTTCCTTCTCCGTGAACGTGTGCTGAGATGAAAAGCTAATAAGAAACGCGCCAGACACATTGTCCTTGGATTGCAGCGGAACGATCGCCGAGCTTTTCAATCCGAGGGCGGCACTCACGCTTCGGCCCGCCTCGGTGAGTCGCGTATCGAACGCAACGGCGTCCGTAATGTATGTCGGACGTCGTTCGGCAATCACTTTCCCCGTGAGCGATGTATCGAGGTGGAGCGACTGCATGGATGCAGTAAGTTCTTCCGGTATTCCCAAAGAGTGAACAAGTGCCAGCTGCTTGCCATCACTGTCCAGAAGGTAGAATGCAACGACGTCGGCATCAAACGCCTCCCGCAGTTGCCCTGACGCTACGTTCAGTACTTCTTCCAACTCCAGCGAGCCACTGATGGAGGTGGCAATGGTGTTGAGCGCAACCAGTTCCTTGTTCCTCCGTTTGATTTCCTCCTCAGTGCGGTTGATATCGGTAATGTCGGTTTGCGTGAAGACCAACCCCGTCACCCTGTCCCCGATCACCATCGGATTGATCACGAGATGGTAGGCATATGACTGCGTTGCACCGTTGATCTCAAAATCGCGAGAGTAGAACGAGGTCCGCTGCGCAAAGAGATCGTCAATCGCCTTTTCGTATTGCTTCCATAACTCGGGGTTGTCGATGATGGTTTCGAGCGATTGGCCAAGGACATCCGTATCGTTCACCCACTCCTCTTTGCCACGGCGACGCATGAACTCGCTCCATGCCTTGTTGACCTCGGTAATCCGATAGTTTGAATCGACCGTGTACACGATGTTGTTGATCGAGTTCAGCAGATTGTGAATGTACGTGCTGTCATCCCGAACCTGTTCATAGAGATGCACCCGCTGAATAATTGCACCGACCTGATCTGCGATCGGGCGCAGGAAGCTTAGATCGTCATCCGAAAACGCGTTCTGCTGGGAACTTGAGAGCGTGAATGTGCCTACCGATTTCTCGCTTACCCGCAGGGGAATCGTGATCTGTGAACTGAGTGGGACATCGTGTGCCACTTCCTGCTCATCACCGTGTTTGATCACCGGCATGCCGGTAGCGAACGCTCGGTTCAGTATCTCCTCGTCGAGCGAAAGATCGTCCACTCTCCGGGTTTCACCGGTTTCGGATGGCATAGCCTGATACAAGGGCCTCGGCGTGCGCTGGTCGTCGACAAAGGAAATGGCAATACCTTCAAACGGAACGAGAGAAAGAATCTCATTTGTGATCGTGTTGAAGATCAACTCCAGATCCATCGTGGTATTCGCATAGCTGATAATGCGATTCAACAACTCGATCTGTTTGTTTTTCCACTGCAACTCCAGCGTAAGCCGCCGCCGTTCGGAAATATCCCGTGCAATATTCAGGATGGCCATCGGCTGGCCGTACACATTTTTCAGCAGCGTGGTATTCAGACTCACCGCGACCGAGCTGCCATCCTTGTGGCGCCACGTCATATCCCGATCATGCAGATGCTTCCTGTCGACAAGCTCTGCAATCCATCGTATGTAGCCGGCAACCTCGTCCTCCACGAGCCAGGAATACGGAAATTTCGTGAGACGGATTTCGTCGCGTTCATAGCCGGTGAGCCGGGTGAATTCGCGATTCACTTCCCAGATTTCGCCTTGCACATCGGAAATCATCAATGCGTCACCCATTGCATTGATGACGTTGCGCAACATCTCTTCCGATTCACTGATTTCGTGCTGGAGCTTTTGCACACCCGAAATCCGCAAAGCAAGCACCAAATAGCCCACGGTCGATCCTTCTGCATCACGCCACGGACTGCAGACAAGCTCCACCTCACCTTCCTGATCCGAATGCGGGTACTTGAACGGAACCTGTTGTGTAGACTCCTGCCCGGTCGATTTCACTTTTTCCAACGAGTCGTGCAACGCGTTTCCCAGTTCCGGAACATCAATTGCCATCTTCCCCACAACATCATCCGAAGCAACGCCTGTCAAACGCTCGAGAGCAACATTCCAGCTTGTGCAATACTCTTCGTTGTCGAACACCGCGAGACCTGCGGGAAGATTGTGAAGAATGTCGGGGCGTTCAGCCTTTGACAGACCCGCTTTTTCGGCGGTCAGTTCGGCGAGCTTTTTTGAATCGGTGATGTCGGTGAGTACTCCATCAATCGAGACAACGTTGCCGGCAGAGTCTCTTGTGTACCGAACATCATCTCTCAACCAGA
>CAYJNF010000030.1:0-3084 GCA_964370915.1 uncultured Chitinophagales bacterium | reverse complement strand
GAGGTATATCGCTTTCCCTTTCGGAAGCAGCCTGTACTCCAGACTGAACTCGTTTCTTTGAGTCGACTGATTCGATATCCGCTGCGACACCAATGGGCGATCATCAGGATGCAGGAGTGTTCGCCATAAGCCGGCATTCGCCTGGAAATCAGTGAGCTTGAACCCGATCAGCTTTTCGATGTTCGGGCTGAGATAAAGAAATGAGCCGTTGGGTTGAAGTGAGTAGACGATATTCGTGATGTTCTGCACGGTCGCGTGAAAGCGATCCTCGGCGGCCTTTGTTGTTTTCGCGAAGAGGGCCTTTTCGAGCGCGGTGTTGAGTTGCTTTCCGAACGACGTGACGATAATCCGGTCATAGTCATCGAGCACCCGCTCCTTTCGGGTGGTGAGTAGTAACACTCCGCGAAGGTTGCCGTTAACAATCAGCGGCAGAAAGACGACCGACGTGACTCCCTCACTCTCGAACAGTCCCTTGTAATGCAAATACGGCGGATACTCTGCACCCGAAACAACGACCGGCTCATGGGTCTTCGAGAAGAAACGTGCGAACCCCTCATCCAATGTCTGGGATTTGAGCTTCTCGACAATGTTCTCGCTTAATCCGTGGTGAACCCGCAGCTCCAGTGTTGAGAGTCCGGATTCAACAACGAAGACGCCGCCACTTTCAAATTGCATACAGCGCATTGCAGCAGTCAGGCTCTTCTGAAAGATTTCACCTTCGGAATGAGCCGACGAAACATCTTCACCGAATCGATTCAACACATCGAGGCTCTTCCTGCGCTGGAGAAGGTCTTCCTCTTGCTTCTTCTGAAGCGATACATCGCGATGGTAGATGAGAGTCGCCGGGCCTCCATCGAGCACAATGCGGCTTGCAATGGCTTCAACCGAGATCTTTGCCCCGTCCTTTCTGACTCCCTGGTACTCGAATCTTGCCGAGTCGTCGTTTCCTTCCATCAGCACGCGAAGGCTTTCGGAGATCTCTGCTCGTGCATTTCTTCCCGCCACAATGTAGGTTAGCTCCTTGCCGAGCAAATCCATTGGCGAAGCGTATCCGAACGTCTCAGCGAAAGCCCGATTCACCAGTGTAAGTCTTCCATCCTGCGAAATCGAAACTGCATCGAGCGATTGGTCGATCAGAGTCTGGAAACGCGCTTCTGCGTTCGCAGCTTTGTCCAGAATCTTGCGTCGCTCGGAAACGTCGACGAATGTGCAGTAGAGTGCCGGCTTCCCCTCAAACTGAATGGCGGACATCGAGACTTCCGTCGCCACCGTGTGCCGCTCGGGAACTGGAATGATGACCTCACGCTGCTGAATCATGTTTCCGGTGCCGCCCAACAAAGAGGAAATTTCTTTGAGCAGCTCACCATTGCGCTTCCCAAAGAAATCGGAAACGGATGGCCGGTCTTCTTTCACCCAGGGGAACAGCTTGTCGAAGAGATCATTGTTTCGACGGAGCTTTCGGTTAAGGAATATTGCAAACGGGTATGGTAGTGAGGAAACGAAACTTCGGTATTCGGCTTCAAGCTGTCCCGCTGCTCGCCCCGTCTTTAGCGTGTCGGATACGCCGGGCGGTGATAAGGTCGCGGCATTTGCCCGGAGAACAAAAGAGCGAGGTAGGAAGACTTCGGGATCAAGGATCCCTTTTGCCGTAAGAAACTGGGCAAACGTGTTGGGGCCTGTCCGATAGATATGCAGAAACAAATCCACGCCGTCTTTCAGCGCAGAATACACTGACGGGTCGAAGACACCTTGCTTCACAAACCAGAGAAGCACAAAGTTCTTGTCGTCGGTAAATCTTTGAATTGCCTTGATGAGTTCGAACTGACGCTCCGCTCCGCGAAGGAACTCAGGAAGTGCTTCCGACAGATCGACGAAAAGCAGCGATGCTTTCGCGATCTTGTCAAGACTCGTTTTGATTATCTGAGTAGCTTTGTTAACTGAGGTCGCTGCGGAAAGATCAACGATAGTCCGAAGCAGAATGCCAACTTCGGTGCGAGCGTCCGCCTTAAAAGTTACAAGATTGGCCTTGCCCTTCGGAACGCGGGTCAAGCAGCGCTGGAGAGTCTGAAATGCTATATCGGAAGAGGGTGCAGCGACAACAAATTGTTGTCCCCCCTTCAACGACAACAAGACATCTTCAACCGAGCCGATGTCAGTTAAGGAATTTTCAACCACGATTTCTTCGCCAAGTTTAGAAAACTACCAGCTGCCGCTGGCGCCGCCACCGCCAAACGATCCGCCACCACCGCTGAATCCCCCAAAGCCACCGCCGCCACCCGATCCTCCCCAATGATGCCTGCCAAGACTGCTGCCCAGAATTAGCGGCAGGGCGGCACTCATCAACGAGTTGCGTCTTCCGGCACGTGCCATGATGAAGAAGAGTATGACCATGAAGATGAGAAGTCCGAATCCGCCGAACGAATCATTCTTCTTCTTCGATTTCTCGGCCTTGTATTCATTTCGCGACGCTAGCATTATTGCTTCAACGCCTGCCCTGATGCCTTCATAATACTGTCCGTCTTTGAATGCCGGAGCGATCTCTCTTCGTATGATCTGACCGGAAAGCGCGTCCGTCAACACACCCTCGAGACCGTATCCAACTTCAATGCGGATCTTTCGGTCATCTTTTGCAATCAGGAGCAGCACACCGTTGTCACGCTGCTTCTGCCCTATCTGATTCGCTTCAGCCGTGCGCAACGCAAACTCCTCAATTGCTTCGCCACCAACCGAGGAAACCATAACAACCAGCACTTGCGTTGATGTGGAGTCCTCGAAACGAGCCAACGCCAGTTCGAGGGCATCGAGTTCACTCGCAGTAAGCGTGTTCGTGAAGTCTGTGATCCGCTTGAACAGCTTCGGGATTTTTGATTCCTCCGCAGGGAGTCCTTCGGACTGACTGTACGAGCACGTGACAGCAATTGTGAATATCACGAGCAGCAGCGAGATATGGCGGTACTTCGACATTAGAATTTCACTTCCGGTGGAGCGTCAGAGCCTTCTTTCGCCTTGAAGTAAGGCTTCTCGCGAAAACCAGCAATGTTCGCAATCACCACTGCGGGAAAACGTCCCCGGGCGGTATTGTAC
>CAYJNF010000029.1:0-15131 GCA_964370915.1 uncultured Chitinophagales bacterium | reverse complement strand
ATCGAATAGTCGTGCGTAATCAGCAGGCAAGTGAATTTCATCTTCTGGAACCGATGCAGCAGCATGGCAAGGAAGATATCGCGGTACACATTGTCGAGACTGCCCGTCGGTTCATCAAAGACAAACATTTCTCGCGAAGAGATGCCGCGTGCGATTAACGCATCCATTTTCTTGAATGCCATCACGAGCAACATCCGCTGTTTCTCCCCTCCACTCGGACGATGCGGTTTTGGATACACTTCCAACAATTGACGGACATCTTCAGGCGAACTACTCCAGAGTTCATCGAGTATCAACCATTCGTTGGGGGATGAAGAAAGGCTCCCTTCGTTCAGCTGCGATTTGAGCGTGAGGAGCGGATTCAAATGGGTTGACGGCTCCTGGAAGACGAAGAAGCCGTTCTGCCGCAGGTCCCGAGTCTCTTGTTGGGCGAGGTACTTGTCGTACGGTTCGCCAGCAATGGTGACAGATAATTCGTCCGTGTCGAGCAACCCGTAGATCGCCTTGGAAATCAGAGACTTGCCAATCCCCGACTCGCCGAGCAACATCGTAATCTTGTCTTCCGGAATTGTAAAATTCTTGATCGATACAAGGGTACGGTCTGCAATGGCAATATGAATGTCGTTGCGGGCGTTCATCACAGTCGATGCCTCTTCACAAACGCATTCGAGATGTTGTAGAGACACAGCAGCGTGAAGACGATGATAAACGCGGTGCTGACGCCTTGCAGATGTTCAAAGAATAACGTGCCGATGCTGCCGATATCCGTCAGCACAGAACTTATCGCAAGAATATCCTGCTTGCTGTCGAGCTTTGCCAGCAACCCGCCCAGGGTTGTGGGGAAGTTACTGAGGCTGACGTCGGTCGACAATCCGACCGAGATGATAAAGTCGATACTGCACAGAAGAAAAATCGTGATGCCAAAAACCGAGATCATTTTGTGAACGAGATGTGCGCGGCTGTTTTTGAAAAGGATATCGATATTGATGATTCGACTTTCCTTGATTCCGCAGCAGAGCATCGCGTCAACAAAATCAAGGCTCTTGAAATACTGGATTCGCTCACGCACCAGATCGGCGATTTCCAGAAACACAAACACACTGATGACACATCCCATCCAGATCAGCTGCGACAGTTCGGATCGCAAGATGTCTGCCCGAATCAGCATCGTAAGAATCACGTACCCGATCAACACACCAACGATTTGCGGAACGGAACGAATAAGATTGAACAAAAACGTCAGCAGGAGATAGCCGGATTTGTTCCGTGCTTCAGACAACGTATTCAAGGCAAGGCCGCCCAGCCAACCCATCAGGCACGAGACCACAACCACGAACGCGCCAACGAACAGCGTGTTCAAGGAAGCGTTGCCGAGACGAACAAAGGCGGGCTGATTGAGAAACGCCATGTTCCACGTCCACACAACCATGAGTCCGCCTAACCATGCCAGAAGCCAAGCCAGGTCCTTGCGGGAAAAAATCTCCGCTGTCCGATGCTTCGTTTGTTCATCCATTGTCATGATCTGTTCTCGTATCTCTTCGCGACACGCCCGGTCCAGAAATCAACAATAATCTCGGTCATCTTGACAAGCAGAAAGATTCCCAGGATAATGCTCAACACAACATCGAATTGTTTGTACAAAATATTCTTCAGCATCTCGTAGCTGAGGTGGCCCTGGATGTTCAGCGCCATCTCGATGATGACAAGGCCCGTGATGAGAAACGATGCGTGGTCCTTCAGGGTCCGTTGAAATTGTACGTGCGCATTCACAAAGATGTGCTGAAACACGTGCCCCTGGAATTGTTTCCTCACCCGAAGAACTGACGACCTCCTTATGCCGTCTCTTACGTCCCATACATACGAATTATGCAGGTTCTTCACGATTGCTGTCTCGACGTACCCCTTTCGGCTCTCGGTAACAAGGAACGTATAGAAGCGATTCGCATAGTTGATGAGAAGTCCGTTCGAGATCACGCCGAGGACGATCATGAAAATGTATGACCCGGAGCTGAACTCCGTCTTCATCGAGTACGCAATGACATATGCCGGCGCAAAGAGGATCATCATGAAGACGCCCTTGATGATCGCTTCAGCAAGAAGGATTGCACTTTTTCTGTAGAACGGGAAGTGGGAGCGTGTTCGCGAAGTTGATGATTGAATATGGACGACAAGCTCGGCAATGTGTGATGACCGGTGCTGCTTCATCCGAACAAACCTGATCACCCCGAGCGTTTGGGCGCCGTAGTAACTCAGCAACATCACGATCACATACGTGGCGATGAACTCAATGTACATGCTGCCGAGCTTCCAAAGTTTTTGCTGTGTGAGTCCGCGTTCTTCTCCTCCGGTCTTGTACAACTCATTCGTGAATTGCTCCCTGCGGTATGCATCGATTGCTTGCAGAAGCGAATCGCCGCCCATCATCGATCCGGGGTGTGTCGCGTCGTAGATCTCTCTGAACAGCGCCCGATCAAGCGGATCCCCGAAATCAATGAAGTCCCAGGAAAGGTATTCGCTCAGCGCAGAGGTTTCGGCCGTTTGCGGCAATGACGCATCGGGGCGCACGAGGATGATGAGCGCCAGAATCACTGCTGTGACAAAAACAATGCTGAAGATATGCTCAAGAAGTTTGTGTTTCATCGGGGTCAACGGATCTCAATTCGTCCGGGTGAGGAGTCGATGCGAAGATTCGTGCCGAGAAGAATCGTCTCGAGACTCTTGCCCAACAAGACTGAACTGCGGGAGAAAATCCCGACCGGAATCTCCGAGTCGAGAGAACAGATGAGATGTGCATTGCCGGCTTCTGCTTTCCACTGGGGTGGGCGCGCAATCGCGAGACCGAGCCTGTTGCACAGCTCTGCGAGCTTCGCATTTACTTCGTGGAGCTTTACGGAGATTTGGGGAAGGACCTTGCGCAATTGTTCGGAACGTGAAAGCCGTATCTCCTCGACCGCCTTCCAATCACGACCAACCGCCGTCCTGCGAAAATCCACCCAGCCGAATTGCTCGTGTACGCCGGCCACTTTCACGTACGTCTGCCCGCCCGCACTGAACACGCGGTGGATCACCGAGCCGGCGCTGATTGTTGAAGCCTGGCTCCTCGTCGGATCGGCCACAACAAGGCGCATGGAGACGCTTTCTATGGTGTCGTCGATAAGAATGACATTTCTGAAATAGCTGATTCGCCCCGCGAGGTTCTCACCCGACAAAGCTCCGCCTTCATCCCGAAGAAGAAAGACAACCTGTCCATCTGCCTCTCCCTTCAGACAAGGAGTGAATCCATCGCCCAACGTGCCTTTCTCGTCAAGGATCCGGAACGGAGTGTACGGAACAAATGCCTGCTTCTCTGCATCGGTGAGCAGTTGTTGGTAGCGATTGTATATGACGAAGGCCTCAGGATGTTCGACGATGAGAAAGGAAGCCTTGGTGGCGGAGTACAGCGGGGATGCAGTGAAAACAAGCAGAGCAAGAACGAGACGTGTTTCTTTGAAAATCACGTTGACAGATTTGAGGTTATCGAATTTCAGAGACTGCAGAATTCGTAGAATCATCCTACGAACTCTATGGATGTATCACGCGACGCGTTACTTCTCCCGCTCCTTCCATTTCTTCATTGTGGAGAGCTGTGATGCAACGCCGTACAGATCAACGCTCGAACTGTCAAACTGTGTCGTAAAATATGCGAGCGAAGGAAGGGAGAACATCCACGCTCCGAGGCTCATCTGCTGCTCGAGCGCGTCGATGCGACGTGCATATTCCTGCTTGTCGCCGATCTGCCGTGTGGACATGAACCCGTACAGATAGTCGAGGAACTGGAGCACATCCGTCCGCTCGGCAGGATTCAGGTCAGGATCAAGCCGGAAGAAATTCTTCTCGGCTTTGAACGAGATCGGGTTGATTGAGTAGTTCCCCTGGACATCAGCCGTTGTCACGAGATTGATTTTGTACGTCTGCAAATCGGGTTCGCGCAGGAAGACATCGTACAGATCAAAGAGGAAGTTGCTTCGATAACCGCTGATGGCAACCAGCAGTCCGTCATAATTGCCGTTGCGGATTTCCTCGTTCTGAATCGCCGTTGCTTTGATCCGCCCTTTCGTGACCGACGGCGTATTCAGCACATCAATCAGGTCGGCGTATTCTTCACGGAAGCCAAAGTTCAGGCATGCCGCAATACGCAGCGTGTCGGGGAGTACGGCAAGATTGAGCGGCGTGGTGTCAACAACCGGCGCGACAACTTCCTCTTCGATATAGTACGACGTGGAAGGGAACACACTGCGGTTGACGTAGTCGGTGTAGTTGTTTTTGTTCCCTTTGTAGTCTACGATGTTGCGTTGCTGCTGCGTGCCCACCTTGTACAGCGCGTTGACAATCTGTTGTCCGTTCAGCAGCTTTCGCGCCTCACGGCGCTGTTCACGAGTCAAACGCTGCGTATTGAACAGAACGGCAAAGAAGGTCGTGCTGACGTTGGACTTGGTGAAGAATTCCGTACTGTCGTTGAGAATTGGTGACAGGCTGCCAAACGGCGTGTCGAGAAGAATGTTGATGTTGTTGTTGTTCAGCTCCGTCGTGAACGTACTGTTGTCTACAAACGGTGCGAGCAGCACGTTGGCAATATTCGCCGTTCCATCGGGGCTTTTGTGATAATTGGAAACGCCATCCTTCGGCGGCAACGTCATGAACGCAGCGGTGCCGTTCGTGTAGTTCAGTGCGTTCATGTCCGAGCCGTCGGGAAGAACCTTGAATGACAATACTTCCTTGATATCGGTGTCTTTCCAGATGCGGTCGCCGCGAAACTTGAATCGAATGACATTCCCTGCATCGGGACCTTCAAATCCGAGGGGGTCGATCGCCTGTGAGACGAGAATGTAGTCGGGCGAGAGACTGCCAAGCGCCTGAATGCGCTTCAGCGTGAACGTCAAATCCGCGGCAGAGAACAAATGCTCTTTTGTTTTGTCGATGGACTTAAGCTCGTCTTCGTCCATCGTTACGGCATAACTGTCATGCCAGAGCTTGTTCGTCTTGAGCCGCACGGACACAATGTTGTTCTGGTCGATGCCGAGGAACTCGCCAAGGCCGTCATCATACACAATGCCGCTCGGATTGGCAGAGACATTGAACAACGCGTCGAACTGAATCTCTTCGAGCTTGTCCGACAACGATGTTGAAGTCGGCAAATGCGGATCGATGGTCGGTTTCTGATGCGCGATGTATGGGATGACGATCATGCCGCGCAGTTTGTCGCGTGTCAGAAAATAGTAGAGCCCTCCTGCAATCGCGAGAACGACGAGACTCGCGACGATGATGATTGTTTTCTTGCTGCTCTTCTTCTCCTGCTTTGGCGTCCACGACGGGATCGCCGTTTCCTGAGTTGTGGTGTCCATATCAGTTTCCGTTGGTTGTTAAGATCGTTGTCGTGGCTGTTAGTTCTTCCGGATAATCGGCACCTGCGCCATCGTGCTTACTTCAAAAATCTTGAACGCCGACGATTTGAACCGGACCTCAAGCACATTGTTGCCGGCCTTATCCATTTGCACCGGCGAGACCTGCGATTCGTAATCGTTATCGGCTGTGGGAGACGTGATGGTGAAGCGCCCCTCATTCTTGATCGGATGTTTGTTGATGGTGATCGATTCGTACCACGATTGCGAGCCGGCCTTCTCCGCCACTTCTTTGGGAAGCTTGATGTTGATCTCGAACACCGGGAACTGGGCCTCGGAGGGAATCTTCAACAGGACGCGGAAGACGTATTCGTTGACTCCGCGTGGATTGCTGGTGACCGGCAACGCGTACAACTTGCGATATTCCTTCGGTCTGACAACCCACTTCGCAACAGTCGGGTCGCATTCATTCACCATCGAACGGAGCTGTTTGTCATCACCCCGGTAGTACTTCCCATGCGCAACAATCGCCCGCGCACGCTCAACACCCCGGTTGCTGATGTTTGCCGTGAGATCACGGTAGATGGCTTTGATTGACGCGGCTGGAAAATCGTTGAACTTCAGATTGTCGATATACTTCTGAATTTCAGCGCGCTTGCGCTGCGCTGCCAGCTCGCCGCCTGCAGAGAATCCAATCTGATGCACAGGAATGAAGGCGGAATCCAGATAGAGCTGCGGAACGTTGTCGATGGCCGCCTCGTTCGCTTTCACAAAAGCATCAACCCGTTGGAACGATAGCAGCTTCACCCGATTGAAAAGCTCATTCTCAAATGCACGAACAAACTGCCCTCTCGCTTTGGTGACCGCAGGAATTCCATCCGAGGTGTTGGAATAGATTCTTCGCAACATCTCCTCTGCCTGTCCCCAGCGATTTGCATTCAACTCTTGCACATACTGCTGTCCGGAGTGGAACAGCGTTTCTGATCCGTTCGCCCGCGCGGTCGCAGTGCGGACCTCAGCGCCCAGCAGCGTCGCGCACGTGTATCGTCCGTATTTGTCAAACGATGGTGACTGCAATTGCGGCAGGCCGGACTTGATCTCGCCCACCTTGCCAATCAAATCGGCATAGAATGCATCCGACAACCAGGGCGGATTCGCGTCGAAGGCGCGCTCGATTTGTCGGAACTTGTCGTTCGCCGACTGCACCGCCGTCGCCTCAATATTGAAACGATCGACAAATGCACTCATTGCACTGAAGTCGGGTGGAACCTGCACGCCGATTGCCCCATACAACTTCTTGCCATTGTCGAGCAATTTCTTGAACGGGAGCGGTTTCGCATCGTTCTTTGCCCGCAATTGGTTGTCGTAGTACGACGCCTAATTAGTAAGCCTGTTGAGGAAAATATCCCGGGCTTTGTCCAATATCGGTCGACGGAACCGGTCCCGTTGTGCGATAAAATCCGCAAACTCAGGAGCAGCCTCGAGAAATTTTCCGGCATCTCCGTGTGAATCCTGTTCGAGCTTGAACACCTTCAACACGGCGGCATAGTTATCCTGAAACTGAAGTTCGTCGTTGGTTTGATTGCGTAACACGACAAAGTTCTGATATGCCGTGTCGCGTGAGCTGGCAATGGCCGGGGGGAACACGCGTTCAAGTTTCGCAAGCTCATTGTTCATCGACCGGATCTTCTTCGTGTGCGCGTCAAGGCTTGTAATCTCTTCCGCAAAATGGATATTGGAGAGATTGAAATTGAGGTCGATCATGTCATACGTCGTGCGATCGACCGTGTTGTCCGCGAGGACTTGCTTGAATTCTGCATACTTGTTCTCGAATGTAAATCTCCATTCGGGAACGTAGCGGTATTTCATCATCAGCGTCATGTCCTGCAGAACACCGTCGATCACCAGGAAATACTCCGGGCCGGATGTATTGACGGCGTACGCGCTGAGCGTATCGCTCGATGCCATTGCGTCGCTGATCTTCTGAAACGGGCCGTCGCCGCCATCGAAGGAACTGGTAAGGAAATAACGAAGGTTTTGTTTTGAACTGAGAGACAATACCAGGTTGAACTGATCGCGCTCGGGTTTCGGGAACTTGATGAAGTACTTCCCGTCCTTGTCGAGCGTAAAATTGTCATCATCATTTTTCAGTTCGACGTAGCCGCGTTCGGCAGGAGAAAGCTCGGGGCTGGGGCTGAGTTCTTTGTAGGCTGAACATCCGTACACCAGGATAGACAACACGACCAGGGGGATTAATCGTCTCATACGTTGCTCTCCGTCTTCTTATTTTTTTTACGGTCGTAATATCAGCATCTTATGTCGTCCCGTCAAGTGCGGCAGCGTTAACATCGCTTAATCGACCCTTTGCCCTTCATTTCTGTTTTGTTCATATTCCACCATGCACACCCTGGCAAACGTTGCGCTCCCTGTCGCAGTCGATTCAACATTTACATATCTCATTCCGCCGGAACTTGAAGGCTCCGCGTGCATCGGGGTGCGCGTGGTTGTTCCGTTTGGGCGGAAATACGCGACGGGTATCATCGTCGAGTTCCCCGAGTCCACGTCAGTCACAACCCTTAAACCGGTTAAAGACATTCTCGATCCCGCACCGGTCGTGTCCGACGAGCTGCTGAAGCTCTGCCGGTGGATTTCCGAATACTACTTCACGCCCATCGGCGAAGTGCTGAAAGCCGCCCTGCCCCACAGCTTTGCTGCTTCGAGCAAACGTTTGGTCTCACTCAACAAAGAAGCGCACACGGATCAAATCGACGAAGCAAAGAAGTCTTCAAAACAGCGGGGCAGACTTCTTGAACTGCTGCAACATCATGGCACTGTGGCCTCCCACGACTTGCAGAAACGCACCGGGGTCAAGAACATTGCCGTGGTACTGGGCGAGTTGCAAAAGAGGGGCTTGGTGACAATCGAAGAAATTCTTCCCAGACAAAAGGTAAAGATCGCGACCAGGGATGTTCTTGTACTCAAAGGAGTATTGCCTTCCGCGGTCGGACAGTCGCTGCTTGCGCTTTCGTTGAGGAAAAAGAAAGCTCGCCAACTGCTTGCAGAAGTTGCCTCGATGCTCGAGCAAGGAATCGGCGAGATCCCCGTGGTTGATGTGCTGAAGAAGTCCGGAGCGACCTCATCAACATTGAAGGAATTCACAACCAGCGGATTACTGCGCATCGAGCAACGCGAGATATCCACGCAGCAGGAATACGGCACCGAAGCACAGACGCTTTCCATCTCACTCAATCCCACACAACGGGAAGTCCTCGACAAGATTAACGAGGCAGTTGACGCGGCAGCAAGCAAAACATTTCTGCTGCATGGCGTGACGGGAAGCGGCAAGACGCAGGTGTACATCGAAGCAATCCGCTATTGCCTTGAACACAACCGGTCGGCGATTGTCCTTGTGCCGGAAATCTCCCTCACACCCCAAACGGCGCGACGATTCAAGAGTCATTTCGCGGATCGTGTTGATGTTGTGCACAGCAACATGTCCGCAAACGATCGGCATCAGGTGTGGCAGCGTGCCCGCCGGGGCGAGTGCCGGGTCGTCATCGGTCCGCGGTCGGCGGTCTTTGCGCCGCTGCAGAATCTTGGATTGATCGTGATCGACGAAGAGCATGAGCCGTCGTATAAACAGTTCGACGCCGTGCCGCGCTACAATGCCCGCGATGTCGCGATTGTCAGAGGGAAGTTCACACATGCCGTCGTGGTGCTCGGCAGCGCAACGCCATCCGCCGAATCGTATTTCAACGTGATACACGGGAAATATGAGTTGCTGGAGATGCCGAGCCGCGTGAGTGAGATCTCTCTGCCGGAAATTACCATCGTCGATATGACGGAAGAACGAAAGCGCGAGTACTTCGCCATGAAGACTGCCGCCACCGAGGCGAACCGAACGCAGCTCCGCGAGTTTCAGCAATCATCGTTCTCCTTGCTCCTGCGCGACAAGATCAGTGACAGACTGAGTCGCGGCGAAGGCATCATCCTGCTGCAGAACCGGCGGGGATTCGCTCCCTTCATTGAGTGTGTCGATTGCGGCGCCACGTTGATGTGTCCCCAGTGCAGCGTCACGTTCACTTACCACGCGCCCCGGAAACATCTGCGCTGCCACTACTGTGGCCGGACGGAAAAACCTCCGTCAATGTGCCCACAGTGCAAGAGTCTCGCGCTGCAACAGCGCGGTGCAGGAACGCAACGCGTTGAGCAGGAACTCACGTCTCTCTTTCCATCCGCAAAGATCCTGCGAATGGATATGGACACGACAACGCGCAAAGGTTCGCACGAACGGCTGCTGAGAAAATTCGGCGACGGCGAAGCGGACATTCTCCTTGGAACGCAAATGGTGGCAAAGGGATTGGACTTTGCGCGCGTGACGCTCGTCGGAGTGATTTCGGCGGACACGCAAATGTTGCTGCCCGACTTTCGTGCAACGGAACGAACGTTCCAGTTGCTTACGCAAGTTGCCGGTCGTGCAGGCCGCAGCACACTGAAAGGCGAAGTGATCATTCAGACACATCAACCGAAGAACTACACACTGGAACATGTGGTTGATCATGACTTCAAAAGTTTCTTCAGCGAAGAGTTGGAAGAACGGAAGGAACTCGACTATCCGCCATTCTCACGTCTTGCCCTCATCGAGTTCAAAGGAAAGAGCGAAGAGAAGGTGAGTGCAGAGGCGGAACGCTTTGCCCGGCATCTTCGCTCGCTGCTCGGAACGTTCACGATTCTTGGCCCGTCGCCCGCCGTCATCAGCAAGATTCGCAATCAGTACCGATGGCACATTATCATCAAAAATCTAAAAAGCAAGGATCCGGCTGGTGTGGACTTGCGTTACGCGATCCGGCGGACACTCTCGGACTTCGGCAGGAATCAGTCATCGGTGCGGGTGATTGTTGATGTTGACCCCATAGGCCTGATGTAGCAAACGGTACAGCACCATCTACCGATACGCGACCACCGTTCGCCTAATAGCTCCAAACAATCCTCCCTGTGCAGCGTATATTTACGCAGATCATCAAAGAGGAGCTTACAATGGACACAGTCTATCGACACTGGTTGCGCGGCAGATGGATTATCGGCGGGGCGCTCATTATCATCGGGGTCTTTTTTCTGCTCATGAATGTTGGCATCGTTGAGAGATTTCCAATCTGGAAATTCTGGCCGATCATTCTCATCGCTTTGGGAATCAACAAAGTCGTGCAGCCATTTCATCGCGCGGAAGGTTTTTGGCTGATGGCGATTGGCGTGTGGCTGCAAGTGTCATTCTTGCGATTGTGGGAACTCGGCTTCCTCGACACGTGGCCCGCCGTTCTCATCGCCCTCGGCATTTCCTGGATGTGGGAGTCACTGGAAAAAGATTCGCGCAAACGAAAGATCGCCGAGCAAATGCATAGCACTGAGACTTTTTCACCGTTGTCATAGCACGTCTTTCCAACAAGGGACTCACATGGAACACAGACAATCATTTCGGATATCGCCGCAATTGGTGTTGGGACTTCTCATCATCATGGTCGGCGTACTTTTCACATTGGACAACCTCGATATCATTTATGCGCGCGACTTCTGGCGCTACTGGCCCGCGTTGCTGATCATTTACGGTATTGTCAAGATGACCCAACCCGAGGGACATGGCGGAAGATTCTGGGGCATCGCGCTCACACTGGTTGGTACCGCAATGTTGCTCGACCGCCTGTACGTCTTTGAATTTCGGTTGTGGGATTTCTGGCCGCTCCTGCTTGTTGCGCTCGGCGCCACAATGATCTGGCGAACAGGCAGCCGACGTTATCAAACCAAAGAGGGATTTCATTTTCCGTCGGTTGATACGCCGAAAGGCGGCGATTACGAATCCGTTATCAACGCTACCGCGATTCTTGGCGGCTCAAGAAGGATCGTACACACGCAAGATTTCAGGGGCGGCGACTTGACGGCAATTATGGGTGGCTGCGACATTGATTTGCGCGGCGCCGCGATTGCAAACAGCCCGGCGGTGTTGGACGTGTTTGCGATGTGGGGCGGTATTGAGATCAAAGTGCCGCTGAGTTGGACTGTCTCCTTTGAGGGAACTCCGATTCTGGGAGGCTACGACGACAAGACCTATCATGAGAAGGCCGACGTACATCAACGCTTGATTGTTCGCGGAACGGTTATCATGGGAGGAATTGAAGTCAGAAACTGAAATGGTGACTCCCATTCATGCATCCCATTTTCGCACATCGAGATCGTTTCGTGTTGTACATGGCAGCCTGGCTGATGATTGCCGTGCTGTTGTGTGTGTTGATGGTGATGACGAACGGCTATGCATGGATCGAGGCGGCAATTGTCATTGGACCAATGGCATTCCTGTATGCGTTCATGTGTCTTGCTTCGCTCTATGTTTGCCGCTCGTTCCCGTTGCAGGCAACGTCATTTCTGAAGATCGTGCTTGCCGTGCTGGTATCGTCGGCGCTGTCGGCAGCAATCTGGCTTGCGCTCGGCAACGGCATCACGGTCGCGCTTGATCGGGGAGGATATTTTCCGGGACTTCATCTGCGGTATGAAACCAGCGGACCGTTGTTCTTCGGCATCGGGATGCTGCTGTTTGTGCTCGGCATTGTGATTCATTATCTGCTGCTCGCGTTCGACTCCGCACGCTCGGCAGAACGCAGAGCGCTCGAGCTGCAGGTGTTTGCACGCGAAGCCGAGCTCAAGGCGCTCCGCTCGCAAATCCAGCCGCATTTTCTGTTCAACAGCCTGAATTCGATCAGTGCCCTCACGGCCATCGATCCATCGGCCGCGCGCTCGATGTCGATACGCCTGGCAGACTTTTTCCGCAAAACGCTGAAGATCGGCACGCAGCAGTTTATCCCGCTTGCTGAGGAGTTTGCACTTGCAGAGAATTTTCTTTCCATCGAGAAGGTCCGGTTCGGTGAGCGACTCACGTACGAAAAAGAACTCGGCGAAGAGTGCGAGCACATTCCGGTTCCTTCCCTGATTCTTCAGCCGATGATTGAAAATGCGGTGAACCACGGTATCGCCCACCTGATCAACGGCGGCACGGTCTCCCTTTCGGCCCGGAGGTTGGGAAGTGTACTCCAACTTCGCATCACGAATCCCATTGACCCGGATCGGCCCAAGAGCAAAAGCACAGGTGTCGGACTTGTCAATATCAAGCGCAGGATCGAAGCCCTCTATGGCAACGATGCAGGGTTCCATATAGAGAACGGTTCACAGGAGTACTGTATTGAACTTCACCTTCCGATCAACGTGAAATAGCAACATGACATTGCACGAAGTCATCAACGCAGTCATCGTCGACGATGAGCCGCTTGCGCGGGAGATTGTGCGCGAATTCCTTTCTCAACACCGCGACATCAACATCGTGGCCGAGTGCGGCAACGGTTTCGACGCCGTAAAAGTCATCACGGAACTGAAGCCGGACATCCTGTTTCTCGACATTCAAATGCCAAAGTTGAACGGATTTGAAGTGCTGGAGTTGATCGAGCGCGACGTGGTGGTTATTTTTACGACGGCGTACGACGAGTTTGCGCTCAGAGCATTTGAGGTGCACGCGGCAGACTATCTGCTCAAACCCTTCAGTCAGGAGCGATTGAACGAAGCGCTCGAACAAGCACGGGCAAAGCTGGGCGTATCGACGGCAGTCACGTTGGATGCGCTGGTCCACGACCGGCACAACGCTACCAAACCCGCCGAGCGCGTGTTGATACGGGATGGATCGCGGGTACACATCATTCCCGTGGAGAAGATCGACTACATTGAAGCACAGGATGATTACGTTACCATTCGGAGCGAAGGGAAAAAATACCTCAAGCAGATGAGACTTTCCTCGCTGGAGGAGGAGCTTGACCCGCAGAAGTTCGTCCGCATCCATCGATCATACATTCTCAACCTCGTACAACTGGCGAAGATTGAGTTGTATGCGAAAGATAGCCGCGTCGCCATTCTACGCGATGGAACGAAACTGCAGGTGAGTCGAACCGGTTATGCAAAGCTGAAGCAGTATCTGTAATTACAACTTTGGTCTCTCCGCGTCCTCGGCGCCTCTGCGGTGAGACTCCATCCATGTTCCTAGATTCTGATCAACTCGTCCTGCATCGCCCCCGTTACCTCGGGAACACCATCGTGGCGAATGAACATGTTGATTTCGGTGCGCACTGCCATCTGGCCTTCGAGATAGATTCCCGGTTCGATGGAGAAGCAGCAGCCTGGCATCAATTGGCGTTCGTCCTTTGTTTCAAGGTTATCGATATTGCCGCCATTGCCGTGCACTTCTTCACCGATTGAATGACCGGTCCGGTGCACAAAGTACTTTCCATACCCGGCCTTCTTCACCACATTGCGACATGCATCGTCGACTTCCCAGCCGTAGCAAATTTTCCCTTTCGCAAACCGATCCTTCACAAACGCAATCGCAGCGTTGCGGGCATTCTTGACGGTATCGAATATTTGCTGGTAGTGCTTTGATGGAGACTCGCCGACGTATCCAACCCAGGTGATGTCGTAGTAGATCGCGCCGGGCTTCTTGAACTTCGCCCACATGTCGATGAGCACGGTGTCGCCCGGTTTGAATGGCCGCGCGTTCTCCGGTGTTGATTCAAAATGCGGATCGGCGGGGTGGTCATTCGTCCCGACGATCGGCGGATCGGCAGTCGTGAGTCCGCTCTCTTCGAACCGGCGCATGATAAACTGCTGGAGCTGGTACTCTGTCAGGCCGTTGTTTGTCGCAATCGCGTTTCTGATTTGATCGAACGCTTCCGCACGGATGCCATCAACAAGCAGGCCCGCACTCTTGTGCATTTCATATCCTTGTTCGTCGATGACCGCTTCGAACATTTGCACCAGATCGGCCGAGGAAACGATCTTGTGTCCGAAGCTTTTCACCAGCTCAATGATCCCCGCATCGACCATCGAAACCGCAGGAATGTTGTTCTTCGGAGAATACTGCATAGCGATCTTCTTCGGTGAGCCAAGCATTTTCTTCAGCGACGAATGCAGCTGCACCCATGGAAGGAAGACTTCTTTTTTGCCCGGTAACGAATCAAGCTTGCGGGGCTCGACACTGTGAACCAGCTTGCGCGGTTCGCCTTTCGCCGGTATGTAGTAGAACCAACGACGTGTGGTCATCTTGCCCATGTCAAGGCCGAGGACGCGATAGGCCAGATGATCGCGATTATGAAAATCACAAAACAACCAGCCGTCGAACTTGCGCTCGCGGAGAGCTTGTTGAATTGCCGAAAGATTCATGGAAGTTCCTTGTACGTGTTGAGGATGTGAGTACATGCGGTTCTGAGTGGATCAAGTTCCTGTTTGACGACACGCCACACGATCGACGGATCGACACCGAAATAACCGTGGATCAGGCGGTTCCTCATTCCAACAACACGATGCCACTCAATTGATGGGTGTTGCTCTTCGAAGGCTTCGGGCTGTCTACTCGCGGCTTCTCCAATGATCTCAAAATCACGGACAACGGCGTCGAATGTGCGGGCATCGGCAATGAAGTCCTCGTAACTCATTTCACGAGTGTACCGAATGATCTTCTCAACCGCCTCCATAATATCTTCAAGAAGAAGACGGGGAGTCCTTTTAGACATAAATCACTTCAGAAGCAACGAGTTTCCAATACCTCGGCTTGATCCCGTCCTTCGATACGAGATCAACCTTGCCTTCGAGAATTCGTTCCAATTCATTCGCCAAATCAACGAACTCAATGCCGATTGGTTCGGAGAATTCCACAAGAATGTCTATGTC
>CAYJNF010000028.1:0-15300 GCA_964370915.1 uncultured Chitinophagales bacterium | reverse complement strand
TCATCGTTTCGATGCGGGGAATGGAAGCGACCGCCGAGGGATCGGTCAACGTAATATTGAGATAGCTGCCGGCGGCAAACGCTGTCCAGAACACTCCGGGTACCTCGTCCTTGGATTTCCTGGCGAGCACGGCTTTCAGATCATCAGCGGAGCCCTCAAGCGCTGCAGCAAGTTCCTTGTCCTGACGAAGAATGCGCATGCCGAATTCCTGGGCGCGGAGGTAGAACACGCGCGCTCGCTCCACATCAACATCCTCAAGCCAGCCCAGGGCATAACTCGAATATCCTTCTGCAAGAAGTTTCAGAAGCCGCGTATTCTCCGGATCGTTCTTCAGCATCACCTCAAGCAGTTTCAGGTTGCCGGGCAATGCCTGCTCGGTGAATTGCAAGTCCGTTTCTTCTGTGAACGCACCAAACCCTTCTTCGACGATTCCGCCAACGGAACGCACGGCAATAGTTTGAATACATCCTGAGAAGAGGAAAACTGCGGCGAGCAAAAGAAGGAAGCGTGTGTTCATTCAGGCCTTTGGAGAAATTCTTGTGTAGAATATAGAGAGAAATGGGAAAAGATACCAAGCCCTACGCCGGTACGATGAAGGACGGAAAGCAAGTCCTCGTAGCGTTGACAGCAAATGAGCGTTTCAACGCTTTGCAACTCTCATTAAAATAAACTACTTTGGGTTGGAATTTCCATACAGCGACGGCTGTGTCGGAAAGTGATGAGTCCCACCTAATCGTGAGTCGGCCCATGCGCATACTGGTCGTAGAAGACGAAAAGAAAGTTGCCCGGTTCATCCAGCAAGGTCTGGAAGAAGAACTCTACGCCGTCGATGTCGCCCATGACGGTGAGAAGGGGTTGCAGATGGCCACGACGGAGAACTACGATCTGCTCATCCTCGATGTGATGTTACCGAAAATGAGCGGGCTGGAACTTATCAAAGCCGTGCGCGCAAAGCAGCGAACAACCCCGACGCTGATCCTTACGGCGAAGACCACGACGGAGGACAAAGTCGCGGGACTCGACAGTGGCGCGGATGATTACCTGACAAAGCCATTTGCGTTCGAAGAGCTTCTTGCACGGGTTCGATCGCTGTTGCGCCGCGGGGCGCAGGAAAAATCGACGATGCTCAAAGTCTCGAACCTTGAGCTTGATACGGTGACCCACAAGGCGAAGCGCAGCGGCAAGACAATTGAACTGACGGCGAAAGAGTATTCGCTGCTTGAATATTTCATGCGCAATCGCGACCGCGTCCTGAGCCGGACGATCATCTCCGAACACATCTGGGATTACAACTTCGATACCGGCACGAATATCATCGACGTGTATGTCAACCATCTCCGCAACAAGGTGGACGATGGCTTTGAACCGAAGCTCATCCACACTGTTCGCGGCGTCGGCTATGTGATGAAAGAAGGATAACCCTGTGGCGTTTTGGTATCAATCCATTCGCACACGACTTACCGTCTGGTACACGCTTCTGGTTCTCGCAACGCTGCACGCGTTCGGGCTTGCGACATACTTCTACACGCGCAACACCCTTTCCGAAAATCTCGACCTTTCTCTGACAAAAGAAGTCCGGTGGGTGAAAGACTACATTTCCCCGCAGGCGAGCAAAGTGAAACCGAGCAAGCGTTCCATCGAGGCGCTGTTGCAGAAGAAGTCGAAGCAGCAACTTCCCCCGGCGTTTATCGGCCCGGTGTTGCCCGACTCGGCCGAGGAGAAGGCCGATGAGATTTGGAATCAGATCTTCAAGCATTCCCTTGTCAGCCCGAAGAAAACATTTATCCAGGTTGAAGACAAGAAGGGAACAATCATCTATAAAAGCGGCAGTCTCGGCGCCGACAGCCTAAGCGTGCCCGACACACTGGCGTTCAATACGACCACGTTGCTAACAACGTCGCTGAATGCCGAAGATCTCCGCACCGCGGTGTTCAAGGATGATAAGCTGACCATCCTTGTGGCACATTCGCTTGCGGAACTCAGCGAAGTGCTCGAGACACTCTTCTCTATTTTTCTCATTCTGATTCCGATGGTCGCCATCGTTTCCATTTTTGGTGGATTGTATCTGGCGAACAAAGCTCTCGCTCCGGTGCATGATGTCACGACGCGTGCCCGCAAGATCACCGCGGAAAACCTCGATCAGTCGATTCCTCCCCGCGACGTGGATGATGAGATCGGGCGGCTCATCCACACCATGAACGACATGATCGGCCGCCTCCACAGTTCGTTCGCACAGACGCGCCAGTTTTCCTCCGACGCATCGCACGAGTTGCGCACACCTCTCACCATCATGCGTGGAGAAATCGAGCTGGCGCTGCGAAGCGAAAAAACACCACTGGAATACCGGGAGACTCTCTCCAGCACGCTGGAGGAAATCGTCCGCCTGAAATCCATCATCGATAATCTGCTTACTCTTGGAAAAGCGGATCAGGGTGTCTATGAGATGAAGCTCGAAGAAGTTCATCTCGATGCACTCATCAGGGATTTGTTTGACGACAGCGAATTGCTTGCCGAGTCGAAGCACATTAATGTTGAATTGAGGAAAGCTGATCCCGTCACGATCGTCGGCGACAAGGGACGGCTGCGCCAGCTGTTTCTGAATCTGGTTGACAACGCCATCAAGTACACGCCCGAAGGCGGCCATGTTTCTCTCTCTGTTGAACGGCAGAACGGCTCAGCGTGCGTGAAGATTGAAGACAGCGGCATAGGCATTCCCTCGGACGATCTGAAAAAAATCTTTGACCGGTTTTACAGGGTCGACAAGGCCCGTTCGCGCGAGATGGGTGGAAGCGGACTTGGACTATCCATCGCCAAATGGATCGCGGAACTCCATCGGGGCTCAATCACGGTTGACAGTGAAGTGAACAAGGGAAGTAGATTCACCGTAACAATCCCTATCAACTGAACGGCGGTGCAATTAAGAAAGATTAACCATCCCTTAAGAACCTCTTAACCGCATGCGGCTATATTTGTGCGTCTCTATCGAGCACCGCTCGAAACACTTTTCTCTCACACACTCAAAAAGGATTGTCATAATGAAGAACCTGAGACTTGCTGTTGTTGGATTGGCGCTCGTTGCGTTTGCCGGAAATGTTTTTGCCCAGGAAGCAGCGAAGAAGGTCGATGACGCAAAAGCGACCGCGCAGGAGAAAGCAGGCGAGGTAAAGGCTGTTGGTGAAAAGAAAGCAGTGGACACAAAAGCAGCTGTTCAGGACAAGGCGGCCGAAACTGCAAAGAAAGTCGAAGCGAAGGCAGCCACGACAAAGGATGCTGCTTCGCAAGCAACCGATGCCGCAAAGCACACCGCGAAGGAAGCATCGAAAGTCGAAACAAAAAAGGTTGAGGAAAAGGCCGCCACCAAAGCAACAGAAGAAAAGGTGATGCCTGCAAAAGTCGCGAAGAAAAAATTGATGCAAAAGAAGTAACGATCCATCATACCTAAAGCAAAAGGGCCATCTCGCGATGACCCTTTTGCTTTTTTGTCCGACAAGCTCTGTTAGAAATCGGCGCCGAGTGAAATATAATACTTCGGCTCGCTGAATCCGCTCCAGTACCATGCCCAGGCAACATCCAGGCGTACGAGAAACGCGAGGAAGTAAATACGTGCGCCGGTTCCCATGCCCATGAGAAGATCGTCCGTAATTGTATTGCCATCTGCATCCTGGCGAAATGCGCGGAACTCGCGCTCCTTGTTCCACGCCCCGCCCATATCGAAGAACATCGCGCCGCCAATGCTCTGCAGCCCGATGGGCAGCGGGCCTGCTTGCAGGAACGCAAACAACGGATAGCGAAATTCAAAATTAAACAGTCCGTAGCGCGAGCCAATTGCCGCATTGTAGTTATAGCCGCGCAGCGGCAACCCTGTTTGCAGGAAGACGTAGTCTTCGGCATTGTCGAGCGGAACGTAGTCGCCGTCGAACGTCCTGTTAATCCAGTTGTCAACTCCCCCAATAATAAACTTTTGGGGATTGCCGCCAAAACTGCCTCCGCCGGCAAGTCGCAACGCAATGCTGTAGTTCCTGCCGAGACGCAGATACGTCCGGTAGTCGCCCACAACATTCACAAAACTCAATCCGGCCGAGCCGAGTCTTGGCGTCCCGAAAATATTCATGCTATAGCGCGTGCCGTTCACCGGCGCCGTGTAGCCCCACAACGAGTTGTCGTGTGTGTACCCGATCGATGGTACAAGCACGGTGCGTTTTTGTGTCGGCTCATCGACGCGGTCGAGATTCTCACGCGAGATATTGTACCAGTTGACCCCGAAATCAAAGCGATTGAATTTATCGAGGGGATACTGCGCCGCGAGACCGGCCCCGTACGTTCTGAACCGGTACAGGAACGGCTCACCCAGTGTGCTGCTGTTGACAATCACAAATCGTGCACTGTGAAACGCCGAGAAACCAAAATCAATGCGCTCGGGCAAGTACAGATATTGCAAACCATAGTCGCTGTTCTTGAGATCAAGCAGCAGGTTCGTGACAAACACGATCTGATGATTCCCCAGCAGATCGCTGAACGCCATCACCGTCGAGCCGGTCACCCCGTAAAACGTGTTGTATCCGGCGTTACCATAGATAATGTCGGGAGAGAAATTGAGTTTGTACTTGTTGATCTTGTATTTTCCCTCACTGTCAATATTCCCGGCAATCTTCGGCAAGCGCGACACGGTGGAGTCCGTCGGAAGATTTTCCGGACGCGTATCCTCGGAGGCAAAACCGCTGAAATCGATCTGCACATCCTTGCCATACAAGCCACTGGAATCTTGCTGTGCGGGTTTGGCTGTCGCAACACTGGTCGTATCGGTTTTCGCTGCGGGGGGAGGGATAACCTTGTTCTTGAGGAATTCAGTCTGCTCAAGTTCCGTTACCTTCAGATCCCGATCAAATGGATTCCTCATGAGAAAGATATCGAAGCCTGCGTAGTTGAGTGACGCAAACGCCAGCTTCGTGCCATCCCTCGACAACGACAACTGATACACTCCGCTGAGTGAATTGGTAATCGGGCGGGATTTATTCGTCTCGAGATTGTATTCATAGATGTTGTTGATGCCATTTTTATCCGACACGTACAGGATTTTCTTGCCATCGGGCGATGCGACGACGGAGCCTTCGTCGCTGCCCGGTTCCTCGACGATATGTTGGATGTGCGACGTCTCGATATCGACGCGGTACACATCGCGTTGCGAGTAATCAAACAGCGACATGTCGACATGCTCACGGTTCACATTGGGGCCGCGATCCGAGGAAAAAAATACAGACTTTCCATCCGCAGAAAACACGGGATCGGAGTCGCTGTACATATCGCCCGTCAGATTCTTGAGCGTCTTCGTATTGAGGTCGTACACATAGATGTCGGATTGTTGCAACCGGTTGCCGACAAATGCCAGCTTGTCTCCTTGTGGCGACCAGTCAACAGAGTAGATCGCATTCAGGTTAAAGGTCAGTTTCTCGCGGTCGCCTTCCTCAACATCAACGATCAAAATCGCATCCTGCTCGCCGGCTTTTGCAGCGAGCGCAATTTTCTTTCCGTCGGGCGACCAGGTCACACGCGGGGTGAGGAGCTTCAGCTCTTCAAAATCATTCGTCTGCTGCCCGTCAACAACGTTGTCAATCACCTTCCCATCAATCGTGTTCATCACAAACACATCGAGGTAATCGCTTCGGTCGGAGATAAAGGCAAGCTTGTCGCCTTGCGGCGAGAGTGCCGGACTTGTGTTATAGAAATTTCCGTCCTTCTTATGGTCGGTCAGCCGGCGCGCATAATCCGCGGGTTCTTCACGCTTCGCAATATCGGGCCAGTATTTTACCTTCATTTCTTTTTGCCAGCGCTCACTCAGCTCTTCAAGACCAAGCCCGAGCGCACCGCGGAAGCCGGCTTCGACGCTGCGAGTACTCTTGATCCTGTTCAGGATGTCGCCAATCTTCTGCCTGCCGTATTTGTTGGCGATATACCACCAGAGTGATTGACCGCCACGATACGCGAAATACCCGTAGAGCCGATTGATCGGCGGCAGATACTCATGCACCGTCGCATCACGCAGGAACATATCCGAATCGGTTTCCCATTGCTGGGCTTCGTACTCGGCAATTCCCTCATTAAACCAAAGCGGGAGCTGGAGCGTGATGTTGTTGGCGATGATGGACTGGATGGAGCCGCCATAGAACATGTCGTTGAGAACGGCGTGTACAAGTTCATGGTGGATCACGTGGCGGAATTGTTTGTAGTTGCCTTCAAATGGTATCAGAACACGGTTTTTGAATAGCTCCGTCACGCCGCCAATCCCTTCTTCAAGATATTCGCTGACGACGTTGTTCTGTTGGAAATCGTTGTGCGAATTGGCGACGATGATCGGGATGCGGTTCACAAGCTGGTAGCGGAAGGATTTGCTGATTGAGGTGTAGGCGGTCTCGACCGCCGTGGCTGTAAACTCCGCGATCTTATCGCCCCCATCCGAGAAGTAGATGTCGAAATGATCCGTCTGGATGTAGTACCAGTTGAACTTCGTATACTGCACCTTGTTCTTGCCGAACAAGCCGTCTTGTGCCGACAGGTGAACTGGCAACACGGTTACGCACGCCATCAGCACAAGGAACAGTCGCCCTCGCACACTCATAATTTCCTCGTTGGTGTAATGAAAGAACAATATTGTTCTCTACTAAAATACTAACAAAGTGGGCCGGAAAATGCAATGCTTCCGGGCTTCAGCTTATGATTTAACATCATTGACATTCACCAACGATAGAGGGTCCGGGCGGTCACACAACATCCCCTTCCCCGTCCGCAAAAGGACTGCCAGCCTTTAGTTGACGATTCCAAAGTTGATTTCACGCGTTTCGGCATTGACAGAGACTACTTGAACGCGCAGGTTGTCTCCAAGTCTATACACTTTGCCCCGCGACCGTCCACGAAGCTGATACCTCTTCTCATCAAACAAATAATAGTCATCAAAAAGATCCCGAACGCGTATCAATCCTTGAACAAGCAGGTCGTTGATCTCGACAAACATCCCGAAATTCGTTACCCCCACAATCACCGCATCAAACTCATCGCCCACATGGCGCTTCATGTATTCAACCTGCATCACCTTTACGGACTCGCGTTCCGCTTCAGTGGCTACCCGCTCCCGCTCGGACGATTGCCGGCAAATCGCAGGAAGCCGCTTGGCCAGTTCCGTCCGCCGGTGAGCGTTCACGCCCTGCCCATACTCGTGCAGCAGCCTGTGCACAATCAAATCGGGATACCGGCGGATGGGCGATGTGAAATGTGTATAGTGTTTGAATGCGAGGCCGAAGTGCCCGATGTTTTTTTCGGAGTACACGGCTTTCGCCATCGAACGGAGCGCAACTTCGTTGATCACCGTTTCCACTTCCGAGCCTTTCACCTTGTCCAGCAATTTCTGGAGCTGGAGCGCGGTGACACCCTGCTTGGCATCGAGCGAATAGCCGAATTGCTTGACGAAGGCTGCAAGGTCATCAAGGCGCGATGGATCGGGCACGTCGTGTACGCGATAGATGAACGGCTTCACGTCGCCTTCCTTCTTCACCTTGCCTATATGTTGCGCAACGACTTTGTTGGCAAGCAGCATGCACTCTTCGATGAGCCGGTGCGCATCAAGCCGGACCTTCTTGATGATCGCCGAAGGAAACCCCTGGGCATCAAACCTGAACTTCGCTTCTCCCGTATCGAAGTCAATGCTTCCCTTCTTGCGCCGCTGCTTCGTCAAACGCTGGGTGAGTGCGTGGAGGGGAAGAAGCATTTCGGCATACTCTCCCTTTCCACCATCCAGAATTGTCTGTACCTCTTCGTAGGTAAACCGCCGGGCACTGTGGATGATACTCTTGGCAATCTCGTACTCTGCTACGTCGCCCTCACGGGTAAGTTCCATCATCACGCTGTACGTCAGACGGTCGACGTGCGGACGAAGACTGCACAGATTGTTGGAGAGATGTTCCGGCAGCATCGGCACGACTTCGTTCACGAGGTAGACGCTTGTTCCGCGCATCAGCGCTTCCGCATCAAGGGCTGTTCCCTCTTTCACAAAATGGCTCACGTCGGCAATGTGCACACCGAGACGAACATTGCCGTTCTCCAACGGTTCGAATGACACGGCGTCGTCGAAATCCTTTGCATCTTCAGGATCGATCGTGACGCAGACCGTCCGACGGAGATCCATCCGGCGCTTCACTTCGTCGTGAGCGATGGCATCGGTAAACGCGTGCGCTTCCTTCTCGACAGCCGGGGGAAAGCTCATTGGCAGGCCGAAGCTGCGTGCAACGCTCATCACTTCAACACGCGCGTCTCCCGATTTGCCCAGCACTTCGATGATCGTACCCTCGGGGTTCTGGGCCGGATCGTTCCACTCCTGCAGCTGCACAACAACCTTGTCGCCGTGTTTTGCCTGCATGGCATCTTCTTTTGCAACGTAAATATCGCGTGAGAACCGTTCGTTGTCGGGGACGACAAAGAAGAAGTTCCGGCTCGATTCGAGTGTCCCGACAATCGTCGTCGATCCGCGTTCGATCACTTCAACAATCTCGCCTTCGATGCGCTCCTTCTCCTCGCGATGTTTGCGGCCAACAGACCGCGCAAACAGCGACACCGCCACCTTGTCGCCATGGAGCGCCGTGCGCATGAGCTTTTCGGAGATATACACCTCCTCGCCAGTACCTTCGATCGCCACGAAGCCGAACCCGCGTCTCGTCGTGCTCAGGCGCCCGACAACGAGGTTCGACGGCGCCTTCTTCTTTTTCGAACCCTCCTTCTTCTGCACAACGTATTGCACGCGGCCTCGCGCATCGGACGCCGTTATTCCCTTTCGGTCCAGCTCATCCACAACCTCCCGCAACCCTTGATACTCGTCTTTGGATTTGATCTTCAGATGGCGGGACAGATCTTTAAGGGAATACAATTGGGAAGGATCCGAGGAGAGAATGCCCAGCAGCTCTTTTCTAATTTGTTTGATGTGTTACTCCTTTTATGATGAACAGTCAGTCAAAATGAGAACCGGTAGAATAATCGCGCCGAATTAACATCCCTGCGATCTGTGACATCAATTTGTGTGTATGTTGAAGTGAGCACGCGACGTTCGTACTCAAACATAAAATTCCTCAGCAACGGCTGATCGAAAATATCGCCGAAGGAATAGAGAATGCTAAAGTTGGCGTTCGCAAACGGATCTTCGAGAATCTTGCCCCCGTAGCGCCAGTATCCCTTGAACAGAGTTCCACTCAACCGAATGTCCGCCCGTTGGCTGAAATCCTTGCTCGTGGTGCCGCCGGTCTCGTAACCGATTTCAATAGAGTTGATAATCCCCGTTCTTGCGCGGAGGAACTCGGAGAATGTGCTGGTGAGCAGCGATGTTGCACCGCCCACCACCGTCGAGGTCACCGCCGGTTTCAGGTTTTCGGCGATGGCGTTTGCCTGACCGCGTGTAATGGGAAAGTTACCCGTGATAACAAACGTCAGGGCATCCGATTGCACATCGCCGGACTTCTCTCCGTTGTACGAGGTGTAGTCCACGTCATCGATCTTCATCGACACTTCCGACTTCGGGGCCAGGCGGGTGCCCGTGATCTTGTAGATGACAACGATGCGTTCATCCACCTTCCCGTCTTCGGCCAGACGCGAGTTTTCGTACTTGGCGGTGATGTTCAACTCGGGATCCATGAAGTCGCCGGTGTACAAAAGCGTTCCATCGGCGGCAAATCGTTTTCCATAAAAATTGTACGATGCCCGGCTGACGTCAAGTTCGCCGACCCAGGTTCGTCCGTCTTCGGTAATCCCGAACTGCCCGTCGATATTGGCAAACAGCTCTTCATTTGTCGCTGCATTGAAAATGATCCGGATCTCATTGTTTCCTCCCACACACAAGACATCGAGGTCATAGTGCACGCCATCGATGAACGATTTTGTGCGCAGGACACCTTTCGACGCCTGCACAGTCCGCACGCTCTCGGCAACGGCAAAGTATCTCAACACAATCGGATCGACGGCCGGATGCGATGTCGTTGTATCATCAACAAAGATAATCGGGAGAGACAGCTCCGATTCTGTCCTGCCGTTCGACGTTGTGGGAGGAAGAATGAAACTTGAATTTCGCACAAACACGCGACCTTTGAGCAGGGAGTTTTCTATCGATCCGGTGTAGCGCAATCCGGGCGAGGGAATCTCCACAAATAAATCGCCGTACACCGAGAGCGACGAGAGTCGTGTGTTCTTGTTGACCGTTACCAGACGACCGTTGATGGTAAAATTGAAATCAGACGGAACGAAATCCCGAAACAGGAAATCGCCCGTGATGATCAACTTCCCTTCACGGCCGGGCCTGTTATCCGTGGGAATGTTGAAGACGCTCGCCTCGATGACTTTGATGCGGTCATTGTTCGCTTCGAGTTGCGCGTTGAGCTTTTCATACTGAATGTTGTTGGGAACAAACCGGAATGCACAATTCTCGATGGAAATCTGTCCGGTATAGATGGGATGCTTCGGCGTGCCGCCGACTTTCAAATCGGTTTTCAGCACACCGGTCAGCTCGTTGAATGTCGGGACGAGCGGATCGAGCAGGTTCATCTGCAACCCGTCCGAAAAGACTTTGAGATCCATCGGCTTGTCGGACAATCGTTCCCCGACATCGGCGAGAGCGAGATTGATCGGGATCGTTCCTTCGATTGTCAGATCGGGCTTCCCGGTTTGCGTTGCACTGCGGTTGTCGATCAACAGATGCAGATCGAGCACCTGCTCACGATACGAAGAAGCGCCGCGAATAATGCCGAACGGGAACCCCCGGAACGCGACGCGCTCGGCATTGAACTTCACATCGTACAGCGGCGCAGCCATTGTTCCGTCCGCCCGGATCTCAAGATTCGCAACTCCTTCGAACCCGCGGTCTGCCATCCCCCCTTCTTCCTTCCTCAACACATACCGCAGGTTACTCAAATCAAGATTGTGACCGGTGATGAATGCGTTCAGCCCTCCACCCTTCAGCAACGCGCCTTGAATTGCGAAGCGCTGCGTATCACGCCGGACGTAGAAGTTCGGCACCTTCATTCCGTTCTGATTCACCGTCACCAGCGCCCCGTCGCTCACTCTCCAGAGAAAGTCCTTGTAGGAAAGTTGCGTCCGGCTCAGCTTGAACTCAACGCCATCGTCGGACACACTCACTTGTCCGTTGGTCAGCAAATGAAAATCACGATCGTAATCGGCCTGGATGGAGAAGCCTGCATATTCCTTGTCGTAGAATATTCCATACTTCAATGTGTCGAGCTTCGTGCGGTTGATGTGCATCTTCCCTGCGTCGACCGTGACACGCAGCCGGAGTTCGGAGAGTGGATTGAAGGGCCGGAGATCGGAAAACCGTAAGGTGGCAATGCCGTCCTGAACAAGCATTCCGGAATCGGCGTTGCCGTAAAAGAATTCGTCCAATGCCAGCCGTGCGTTGCCTTCGAGGTTGTTATAGTCGCCCTTGAGCGAGCCGGTTACTCGTCCCACCGCGTTGAATGTCCGGTTTCGTGTCAGAATGGAAATCGGTTCGAGATTCTTCACATGGAGTTCGTAGTCCGCATTGATTTGCTTTTGCTCCGCCGACACGCGCGAGCCGAGAGCCTCGACCTCTTTCACGTCAAGTGAGGTTGCCAATGATGAATCAATCGACTTGAAGCGCTGCCCGATGGCAAGCCGCATGTTCTCCACTTCAAAGCGCAGGATCCCCACAACATAATCCAAATCGAATTGACCGTTGATCGAGAAATCGGCGATACTGGAACGAAGCGCAATGCGGCTGTGCAAACGGTCGCGCTGATCAACACTCAGGTTCACCAACCCGGAATCGATCTGGTATTCAGCGTAACGCGAGGATGAAAAATCGATCATCGCATGGCCGTTGAGTTTGTCCCACTGCAGGCCGGTTCCTTTAGCGTTGAGTTTGAGCGAGATGTCGCTGTTGTGCGATTTGTCGTGCAGGAAGTCGGTCAGATTCAGCGATGAAATGTCGCCGGCAACGTTGAACGACGGCTCTTGGTGCTTGGGGCGATTGAGATTCCCGCTCAGCGTTGCCCGCATAGAACCGACAGCCAGCGACAGATCGCCATTCAACACACGCTCCCTCGATGTGAGCGAGAAGTGAGAACGACCGATTGGGGTCTTGAACAGTTCCGACGAATCGACCCGCGCGGCGATCTCGGCCGTCAGCGTGTTGAGCGATGTCCCGTGCCCCTTGATGGAGATAGTGCCGTTCAGTCGTCCGTCAAGTTTCTCATTGCGCAACACCGTGGCGGGGTTCACGTCACGCGCAAGAATCTCGCCTTCATACGCGAGTCTCTCCGGTCCGCCAATGCGCAACCGCGTGCGCGGCGTTGACACGGTTCCGGCATCCGACTTCACCGTGAGCCTGGTGATGAAGTCGAGGGGTTCGCCATCAAAATCAAACTCGATAAAGCTTGTGCCCAGAGCAGTGTAGTTGGGCAAATCCATCGTCGGCATCAGACGAAGGACATCTCCATAGTTGATCCTGCTCTCGCGGCATTGCACATTCAACAACAGCATCTCGGGGAGATGGAGGTTGGAGACTGTCCCCTCCAGGTAGATTTGGGAACTGGCCATCCCGAGATCGAGCTGCCGCACATGCATTCTGCCAAACTCACCATCGGCGGCAAGTTCAATATGCACCTTCCCGCGGAAGATGTCGAGTTCCGGGATGAAGCGTTTCAGCTCATCGAAGTCCAGCGTGTTTGCACGCAAGGTCAGGTCAACAGGTTTTGTCTGGAGATCGGTAAGCTCGAGGCCGCCAAGCAGATCAAAGTTTTTCAGCGATGCGTTGAGAAACAGCTTCGACCGTGACGTTTCGATCGTCATGTTCTGAACCGCAGCTTCACGCTTTGTAACGCGGAATGTTCCCGAGAGTTTCTTGAGCGTAATGTCGGGAATATCGGAAATGAAACTCAGGTAGTTGATCTTCGCACGCTTTTCATCCGGGGTAATAAGTGTGGAGGCGATTTCCAGAGAAACGCTGCGCAGGCTGAAGTCGTGGAATTCCACAAAGTACGGATCGGTTTTTTCATGATCAGGCTCGGCAAGACTTGCTGAGTCAACAAGCCGGACAGTTCCTTCCTGAATCTGGAGCCTGCCGATGGCGATGGGCCAATCGAAGGGACTTGGCTCCGGGTTGTCGGGCGTGGGGCGGATCATGCGTTCGAAATTCCAGATGCTATCGCGCCCTCGCAGCAATGTGATCTGCGGCCGGACAAGCGTCAGCGAGCCGACAGTGATGCGCTTCGACGGCAGCTGAAACAGATCGTAGCGAATCTTCAGTGAGTTGGCCGCGAGAAGGACATCGTTCTTGACCGTGATGGAAACGGAATCGATGGAGAAGCCGCTGATGAGATTGCCGCTGATGTCACCAAGATGCACGTTGGCATCGAGGAGTGAGTCGAGCTGTGCAAGCGCGAATGAGCGAAGCTGGTTGCGGAAGAATTGCGTTTGCGTGAGGAATGCCACGACGAGCAGGACGGCAATGAATGCCGCCGCACTAATCACAAGCCATTTAAGGAACTTCTTCACGTATGGTTTCCCGGACACTAACGTCGTTGTGTCACTCCTGAGCGCAGGGTCAGGCGTCCCTGTGCGCGTCCAATACTCGTTGTATGACGTTCGTGGTTGAACGACCGGGTGTCAGGCGGATGGTTCGGACGACACCTCCGTTGCTCTCAACGACATCTTTCCCCACTATCGCATCGACTTTCCAGTCAGCGCCCTTCACCAGCACATCGGGCACCACCTGCTCAATGAGTCGTTGCGGAGTGTCTTCTCCAAAGAGGCAGACATAATCCACTGCAGCAAGCGCCGCAAGCACCGCGGCCCGGTCGGCATTCGGATTGATGGGCCGCCGCGGACCTTTGATCCGCCGGATCGACGCATCGGTGTTGAGTCCGACGATCAGCACGTCGCCGAGCTGCTTCGCCTTTGCCAGATACTCCACATGCCCGCGATGAATAACGTCAAACGTGCCGTTCGTGAACACCACTTTCTTTTTCTGTTTCCGCAGCGCCTGTCTGACCTTCTTCAACGCGGGGAGGGAGAGAATTTTCCCCATCACGCTCTTCCGTTGTTTGAAAACCGCAGCGCGGCATCAATCAACTCTGCGGGCTGAATGGGCACAATCCCGACCGCCGCGACCACAACTCCGGCTGCGCAATTGGCCAGCGTTGCCGCTTCCCGAATGTGCGCACCACTCGCCAGCGACATCGTCAGCGTCGAAATCACCGTGTCACCCGCACCCGACACATCCTGAACGTTCGCGGCCTGTGTTGCCACCGAAGACACCGAGCCATCGGATTCAAACAACGTCATCCCTTCTTCGCCACGCGTCACCAGCACGTTCTCCGCTTCAAGGGTTTCGAGCAAATACTTGCCGGCCTTTTCTATTTCCGTTGCGGTTTTCAGACGTCCTCCGATTGCTTCCTCCACTTCACGCCGGTTCGGCTTGAACACCGTCACGTGTTTGTATTCGAGGAAGTTGTTGAACTTCGGATCGACGGTGATGATCTTGCTGTACTTCTTCGCAACGGCAACCAACTCGTGAATCACGTCCTTGGTGACGACACCCTTGTTGTAGTCCTCGATGATGATCGCGTCAATCTCGTGGATGTTGTATTTCACTGCGTCGATAATGAGATGCTTGATATGCTCGGGGCACTCGCTCTTCGATTCGTTATCGATGCGCACCACATGTTGTGCATGCGCAATCACCCGCGTCTTGATTGTCGTCGGGCGCGACGCATCGATGACGATTCCCTTCTCGGGGAGATTTCGTTCCTTCAGGATTTCGAGAAACACGTCGCCGGGATGATCTTTGCCGACCAGACCGACCAGCATCGGAATGCCGCCCAGTGTCTGGATGTTGTTGGCAACATTCGCCGCACCACCAAGTCGCACGGACTCTTCTATCACTTCAACCACCGGCACAGGCGCTTCGGGCGAAATACGACTCACATTTCCCCAGTAATAGCGGTCAACCATCAGGTCGCCGACAACGGCAACCCGCTTTCCTTTGAAGTTGTTGAGAAGATCGTGAAGTCTGTTTTCGGTGAACGAAACCAAATGCGCCCTCGAGATTAGTGAAACATTTGGCAGAATATAGCCATTAAGTCGTTAGGATGCAACGAATTGGCGGAGGACGGGGGGTGCGACATGAAAGTTACTTTGTCAATAACCCCAGCCTTTAGAGGCTGTGTGAAAACCAATCATACAGCCCCGGCATTTAGAGCGCGTGTGAAAATTGGCTGTCAAGAGGTTTCGGAATTCATT
>CAYJNF010000027.1:0-15326 GCA_964370915.1 uncultured Chitinophagales bacterium | reverse complement strand
ACACAACGCTACCGGCATCTTCCACCGGCCCGACAAAAGTCTTGAACAAGAGATTGAACTGGCGGGCTTCTGTGAACGTTCCTTTGTTGCCGCAGTTCGGACACGTTAATCCACCGCGGTTCGAAATGAAAGTGAAAACATGTTCGCGCCCAAGCAACTCACGTATTCTTGCCTCGTCCCAATCCCATGGTTTCGCAACATTCAGCATTTTCTCAAACAAAGCATCGTCTTGCGCCTTTAACTCAGCAGGGGATTGATTATCAAAGACACCTGGAAGCTCTTTGTAGAGTTCAAGTATCTCGGGTAACCATTCATCTCGAGGTTTCTCCTTCATCCCCTTCAGTTGTTCATCAAAATAGAATTTTGCTATCTTCGTCAAATTCTTTGGCGAAAACGAATCAATCAAGACGTCAATTCTATATCTAGATTTACAACTCTTGCAGTCCACCATCGGGTCGGTGAAGTTTGCGACGTGCCCCGATGCTTCCCAGACGCGCGGATGCATCAGAATCGAGGCATCAATTCCCTCGATGTCATCGCGAAACGTCATGGCCTGCCACCAGGCTTCCTTGATGTTGCGCAGCAACTCGACTCCCAGCGGACCGTAATCCCAGCAGCCGTTGAGGCCGCCGTAAATTTCGCTTGACTGAAAAACGAATCCGCGCCGCTTTGCCAGCGAGACGATCTTTTCCATTACTCCTGATGCATCTTGTTTTGCCTGCTTCTGTTGTTTCTGTTCGTTACTAATGGCAATACTCCTTTCTTCTACTTGCTTTCCTTCTTGAGAATAAACACGAGACTTTGGACGATCACACCGTTGTTCTTGATGTGCATCGTCACCGTTTTGTCTTCAGACTTTTCAGTGGCAACAACGCTGGCCCCGATGTCTGCCAGGCGCTCACTCAGCTCATGGTTAAAGTTCAGTGTATTGAACTCCGGCGGAACGGCAACTCTTCGCTCAATACGCACGAACGATTTGTCGCCGCTTGCCACTTTTCGGGTCTTCAGATTCTTCAGATCAACGCCGTGTTGTGTCAGCAGCCGTTGAACAATTGCTTCTGCTTGAGGAAGAATTTCTGAAGTTTTTTCTACAGGAATCTTCGGTTCACTGCAACCGACAAGCAGAAAACTCCCCAGGAAAAACAGAACTACTCGACCCCTCACACTCATGTGTTCCTAAACGCCGGTTTGCGTTTCTCCAAGAAAGCCGTCGTTCCTTCGCGGAAGTCCTCGCTTCCGCAACACACGCCAAAGAGTGAGGCTTCAAGTTTCTCTCCATCGCTGAGCGTTGTCTCTTCGGTCATGTTCACCGCCTTCAACGCCATACGGATTGCCACCTGGCCTTTGCTTGCTATGACTTGAGCAACGGCAATTGCCGCTTGCATCAACTCCGGTTGGGGAACAACTTTGTTCACGAGTCCGATGCGCAGCGCTTCCTGTGCATCGATCTGGTTTCCGGTGAGAATCATTTCCATTGCTCGCCCGCGACCGATCAAACGTGCAAGACGTTGCGTGCCACCGTACCCGGGAATCACACCGAGGTTCACTTCCGGCTGTCCGAACTTCGCATTCTCCGACGCGATGCGGATGTGACTGGCAAGAGCAAGTTCGCAACCGCCGCCAAGTGCGTAGCCATTCACGGCAGCAATCACCGGCTTCCCCAGGTGCTCGATCTCATCGAACACTTCCTGACCTTTGGCAGAAAATTCCTTGCCGGTTTCGGAATTCAGTTCTGTCAGTTCCTTAATATCGGTACCGGCCACGAACGCTTTCTCGCCGGCCCCTGTTAGAATCACAACATCGACATTGACATCGGTCCGAAGCTGTGTGAACAACTCCATCAACTCCGACTTTGCTTGCGCGTTGAGAGCATTCAGCTTGTCGGGGCGGTTGATCGTGACTGTGGCGATGCGATCATTTTTATTAAGGAGCAAAGTCTTAAACACGAGTTCCACAAAATGTCCTTTCATCTTAGAACGAAGAATTCTCGAAGGTCAACAATCAATTGTCAATAGAATTGATCGTTGGCAGTAGACAATTGAAAACAAATTCTCAAGCCACCTCCACGCGGCTTTGATCCCCAATCATAAACCGATGCACGCGCGGCTTTCCCACCGCCTCGACAATTTCGACATCGTTTCCGAGAATACTTCCTTCAAGCCGTAAGCCAACGCTTTGTATTTTACAATCCCGGAGAACAATACTGTACTCGACTTCGCTGTTGCGCACTTCCGTTCGATCGCCAATCGACGTAAAGGGTCCAACGTAACTATCTTCGATAACGCAGTTCTTTCCGATGATCACGGGACCGCGAATCTTGCTCTTGATGATTCTCGCTCCGGATTCAATAATGACTTTGCCTGCAACATCCGATGACGAATCAACTTCGCCCTCAATATGAGAGACAATTGCGTCGAGTATCAGGCGATTTGCTTCGAGCAAATCGGCGGGCTTGCCGGTATCTTTCCACCAGCCCGTGATTTCCGTGTAACCAACCTTGAAGCCTTTGTCGATGAGATACTGATGCGCGTCGGAAATTTCAAGCTCACCTCGCGCACTGGGCTTCAGCGCCTTCACTGCCTCAAAAATGTGTTTGTCGTACAAGTAAATTCCCGCGACAGCAAAACTACTCTTCGGCTGCTTCGGCTTCTCTTCCACTCCGACGATCCTTCCATCCTTGATCTCCGGAACACCAAATCGTTCCGGATCCTTGACTCTTGAAAGTGTCAGAAAGCAATTGCAGTTGCTTTGCTCAAAGTCATCAATGAATCGCTTGATACCTCCTACCAGAAGGTTGTCACCAAGATAGAAAATGAAGTCTTCGCCGGCAATGAACTTCTCCGCAATCATCACTACTTCAGCGAGACCGCCGGGTTTCACCTGGGGGATGTACGTGATCTGTACACCCCATCGCGAACCGTCCCCGACATAGTCGGGAACTTCCATGCTCTCGGCGTTATGGACAATTCCGATTTCTTTGATTCCCGCGCCAGCCGCCGCTTCAATGGAGTAATAGAGAATCGGCTTGTTGGCAATCGGAATGAGATGCTTGTTTTGAGTGTGGGTGATTGGACGAAGTCTTGTGCCTCGCCCACCGCTGGCAATGAGTGCTTTCAAATCTGCTTACTTCCTTCCTTTTCTCTCCGGGTTCTGAGCGTTCAGACTTTGCAGTTGGAAAAAATCAAATTGTACAACGCCCTCGCTTGCTCTTGATCGATGGAGCCTTTGGATTCGGCGAGTCGTGTTGTCTCTGCGGACATCGAGCCGAAATACGGAACGAGGTTCGGAGCAAAGCGTTGCAATGCCTCAAAGTGGTGCGAGACTGTCTCCACGCCTCCGCGCGCAATGGGTCCGCTGAGCGATTGCGCAGGCGACGTGCGTGCAGCATTCTGCAACGCCGCATTAATGATCGGCTCGAACACGGGAAAGAATTTCCTCTCGTTCGTCTTCAGCACACCGAACATTTGTTCAAGAATCCATAACATCGTCGTCAGGTGATTCGAGGCGACAACGCACGCCGCATGATACAACGCCCGCATCTCGGGCTTGATCAGAAGAACCTTGCCACCGAGTTTCTGAGCCAGGTATCTCGCGACCGCCACTCCTTTTTTCGATCCGTCGATGCCATAGAAAATGCCTCGCGCCGTTGGCACAATATCCTTCGGCTCAAAATCGCGCGGAAACGTTTGCAGTGGATGAAATGAAAACACTGTCGCCCCTTTCTTCGCCAGGGGATCGAGAACGTCCGCGTTCAGAATTCCGGATGCATGACACACGGAGAGTCGTGCGAATCGCAGATGAGCGACCGTTGCCAGTTTGTGGGCGACCTCTTCGACGGCCCTGTGCGGAGTCGTGATGAAAACCAGATCGGTCTTGGGCGGAATTGCGGCGAGCGAAGTTGAGTTGTTCCGGCACTTCAAATATTTTCCCGCCTTCACCGCAGATCGGTTGCTGCGCGAAACAACAGCAACAATCTTCTCGCCTTTGTCAGCCAAGATTTTTCCCAGCACCGATCCGACCTTGCCGGCGCCAACAATTGCAATGTTCACTTCTGGAACCCTTCTCCGAAGGAGTCCCTTCGGGATATTCGGTTGGAGTCACACCTGCTGCGAGCTTTGTGCCCTACGCTAAGAGGCAACAGCCGACAGATACCCGACAACGCTGCCAAAATCTCCGGAAGCAAATCCAGAGTTGGAGTAGTGAAGAACTTCCATCTTCGTTGCGCCCAAATGTTTCAAGGCACACATCGCAGCCACCACCGGACCACCGCCACACGCTTCGGTGCGGCGCGTTTCGAGATCATTCATCAGTTGTTCGTAATCGAACCTGTTGACATCGGTAATCATGACAGTATCAAGCGCCTTCGCCGCGTCCGAAGAATAGAAATGCGACAGATCCGTGCTTGCGACCAGCAGAGAGTTCGAATCCTTCAGCACGTGCGCCAGCGCCTCACCAAGCCCGAAACAGTATTCCGATTGCTGATCTCCGATCACAAGCGGCAGCAACTTGAACGTCGGCAACATATATTGAAGAAAGGGCAACTGGACCTCCAACGCATGTTCGGCCCGATGACCTTTTTCTGAGGCGGCAACGAAATTGCATTCTGCAATCAATCGCTCTCTCAACTCCGTATCTACATTCACCGATCCCAGCGGAGTCTCGTATGCCCCACCATGATACACCGAGACTCCCTTGAAGAAATCACGGTGGCTGGGAGAAATCACTACGACAGTGGAATACGATTCGCCTTTCAGAGTTGCATACGCATGAGCCGCTGTCATTCCTGAATATGCATACCCCGCATGCGGTGAGACAATCCCCTGCACACGCGACCGCGCTCCCGTCTTGACCTTTTGCATCAGGTCCGATATCTGCCGACGCAATTCGCCTGGACTTGCCGGATAGAACATTCCCGCCACGACCGGTGGGCGAACATGTGTCGCACTCGTCATACCGTCACCTTGCCTATCAAGCCCCGACGGGAAAATCAGTCTCGTGAACGACTTCTGCTTCGAAGATGTAGATCTCGACATCCGGCGAATGCAACTGCGATGTCGTGAGACCGGCTTTCTGGAATGCAGCGTTCAGAAATGCCTCACGACCAAACTCGTGTTCCACCGCGACTTGAGGCAGCAGCAACCCCCGTCTCAAACCACACGCAACGACCAGCCCATGAGTTCCAACCTGAATCTCTTCGACGCTCTGAATACGATGAAGTGGCGACAGAACCGAAATCTCAATCGTGGCATTCTCAAACTCTTCAATCGTCATGGGAGGAAAGCGCGGATCGTCGAGAGCGGCCTTGGCGGCAACCTCTTGCACAACCTGGATAACCGGCTTTTTCGATTCGATGTACCCGATGCATCCACGAAGTTCTTCGTCAACACGAAGGGTCACAAATGCTCCCCGCGGCTCACTCAGTCCCGAGGTATTGGGCACCGGAATCTGATACATCGTCCGATTGAGCGCACATGCAATTGCTTCACGAGCAATCTGCAACAACTCTCGTTTTTCATCGTGCGATAACATTGCCGAGAGCCAAATTTTCACACCAAACGTAACCAAAAACGGCGCGAGTTTCAAGCAATCACGAATCCACACAGTCTCGCCTCAAGCAAGCCCAGTTCCGCTTCTTGTCCTTGATTGTATTTTGGTCGTTACCTACATTGACTCCGTCATTGATTGTCATCCTGAACCTCAACCTCCCAAGATAGATTCATGTCTCTCATGATTTCGATCTCCGGCATCCGCGGGATAGTCGGAGAAAGTCTTACCCCAGAAATTGTTGTAAAGTATGCAGCGGCATTTGGCGAGTATTGCAAGCGGCAAAATCCCGGGAACCCGGAAATTGTCATAGGTCGCGATGGAAGAATCACTGGAAAGATAGTTGCAAATCTCGTCTCGTCAACCCTCCTGTCAACAGGGGTCAATGTTCGCGCCATCGGCATTTGTCCTACCCCGACGGTGGCGCTTGCAGTTGAGAAACTTGGCGCCACGGGAGGAATCTCTGTCACTGCCAGCCACAATCCGATTCAATGGAACGGATTGAAGTTCTTTGCCTCGACAGGATTATTTCTCGATGCGGAAGAGAATCGTGAGGTCTGGAAGATTGCGGACGGCAACGCAGCTACATTTGCGCCGTGGCAGAGCATCGGCAAACATATGCCGGATGATTCGTGGATTCGGAAGCATATCGATGCGGTGCTTGCTCTCCCCTTTCTTGACATCGAAAAGATACGCTCAAGAAAACTGCGCGTTGTGGTTGATGCTGTCAACGCGGCCGGCGGAATCATTGCGCCTGCCCTTCTGCGGGAACTTGGATGCGAGGTTGTCGAGATGAACTGCGATGTGAGCGGCGTGTTCGCTCACACGCCTGAACCAATACCCGAGAATCTGACCGACCTGTGCGAACGCGTGAAATCCGAGAAAGCAGACATCGGTATCGTCGTCGATCCGGATGTCGACAGACTTGTGCTCATCACCGAGAAGGGCGAGCCATTCGGTGAAGAGTACACAATCGCGTCAGCGGTGAAATTTGTTCTGGAACGGGAACGACAACTTGGTCACACGTTCACGCATTCCGTCGTTGTCAACCTTTCAACAACGAGGGCAATAGACGACATTGCCGCGCAGTATGGCGCGCGAGTGCAACGAACTCCGGTCGGTGAAATCAATGTGGCCAAACGCATGAAGAACATTGGCTCGATCATTGGCGGCGAAGGAAGTGGTGGCGTTATTCTCCCCGCAGTTCATACAGGCCGCGATGCCATTGTTGGCATCGGACTCATAATGCAGTTGCTTGCGGAATTCGGTGGAACCGTTTCTGAACTCAAATCGAGCTTGCCCGAATACCAGATCGCGAAAGGAAAAATCGAGCTGGGCAAAATATCTCCCGACGAGGCGCTACGGAAGATCCAACTCGCCGTCCGCGACGAGGCAACTGTGAACACCGATGATGGTGTGCGCATCGACTACCCCGACTATTGGGTTCATCTTAGAAAATCAAACACCGAACCCATCGTGAGGGTGATTGCCGAGGCAAAAACGATGAAGCAAGCCCTTCAGGTTGTCGAAGACTTCAAACAACGTATACTCTCACAGTCGCCCGGCAAATGATTACGTGAAAGCTTCCGTTGTCATTACGTGCATCATCGCGTTAGCTGCAGGTGTATTCTCTGCCTGGATGAATGCAACGGATGCACGCAGCTATCCCCGGGGTAATCGGTTTTCTTCTGATCGCCTTCATTCAGTCCGCGACGTCTTCTCCCCGATATCTCCCTCCGATGTAACTCTTTCAGGTATGTTTGGCAGACGATGTGAAGCGAACATCATTGGTTGGCTTCTCAAAAAAAACGAAGACAGCCTGCTGCTCTGCTACACCAATCGTCCGGGTTGGTACGGCTATCAGGGTGAACATGTTGGAAAATGGATCGATGCGGCAACACGTGCATGGGCAAACTCACGAAACAGTCAGCTCCGTGCAAAGCTCGATCGGGTAGTCACTGCACTGCTCGCCACACAACTTGCGGATGGTTACCTCGGCACCTATGTTTCCGGGAATCACTGGTCGACTGGAAGAGACGGCCATTGGGATGTGTGGGTACACAAGTACAATCTCATCGGGCTGCTCACTTACGCAGAGCTTGCGGGCAGCACGCAGGCGCTACACGGTGCACGCAGAATCGGCGACCTCATCGTTGCGACATTTGGCTCAAGCCCAAAGCTTGATTTGAATACCAATGCACCTCATCGTGGAATGGTATCGGGGGGTATTCTTGAGCCGATGGTTCGTCTCTATCAGGCAACACATGACGTTCGCTATCTGCAATTCGCGATCGATCTTGTTGAACAATGGGAGAATGATGACGGACCCAGACTCGTCAGCTCACTCATTAATGGAATTCCGGTGAGCGCGACAGCAAATGGCAAGGCATACGAAATGCTGTCCTGTCTCAATGGATTGTGTGAACTCTATCGGGCAACGGGTGACAAGAAGTATCTGACTCCCGTTCTCAACGCGTGGCAAGACATCGTACAGCATCAACTCCTGCCTACCGGCAGCGGAAGTCAGGGAGAGTTCTGGTTCAAGGATGACACCGGCTGCAACGAAGATTGCGATGGACTCGGGGAGATTTGCGTTACCTGGAATTGGCTGCACCTGAACACGCATTTGCTTCGCCTTACTGGTAGCATTTCCTACGCTGATGAGATTGAACGAACGGTATACAACCACCTCGCAGCCGCGCAGAAACTTGACGGCTCGGCGTGGTCGTATTTCACTAACCTTCGAGGCAAAAGAGTTTATTCGGATAAGCAAACCTGCTGCTCCTCCAATGGGCCGAGAGCGATTGCTTCGTTGCCATCGTACGTGTTCATGCATGCGAACGATGGAATCGTCGTCAATCTGTTCACCAACAGCAAAGCCCATCTCGTTCTGCCATCGGGAGACTCGGTGGAGATTGTTCAGCGGACGGACTATCCAATAAGTGGAAGAATCAATCTGACCGTGACTGTCAGACATCCAAGTGAATTCACCATCTATATACGAATTCCAACATGGTCGCGTCTGCTGGATTCGGACTCGGTCGGGGGGCAGTACAAGAAGTTCACTCGCACGTGGAATGGAACATCGGTTCTTTCTTTCGATCTCGACATCCCCTTTCGCGTTGAACTGATGAAGCCTGTTGGTTTCAACTGTGCTGTTGCACTTCGCGGACCGGAAGTGCTGGCGATTGAAACTCCGATCGACCAATCGGGACTTCGTCAGATGAACGCGCAACTTCCTCACACCGGCAAGTCACTGATCGAGAACGTCTACCTTAACCAACACGATCAACCTGTGTATTCATCAACCCACAATCACCATCCCGACATCAAGGATGATCTCGTCGAAAAATCCGACGAGATCTTCTACGTCCCATTCTCAACTGCGGGCACAAATGGATCGTGGTACAGCACATTCTTCCTCAACACAAAACTGATTTGGGAGAGTTTATGACATCGCAGGAACCCTGGCTCCGAGGTCCCATCGAGGGAGTTCATCCGTTGCTGATGCCGATTGCGCATTCTCTTGCGCAACTGATTGAAGACATCCCGGAAGCCGTCAAGAGACTTTCTTCAAAGCAACTCCGGGCAACGCCTGGCGGGGCTGCATCGGTCGGCTTTCATCTGAAACATATGGCGAGCAGCCTCGACAGACTCTACACGTATGCCCGCGGGGAGAAACTGAGCGAAGCGCAGTTTGCTGTTCTCCGAACCGAAAAGGAAGAAGATACGCGAACACGCGACGAACTCGTTGCCGCGGCGATCGGGCAACTCGAACGGTCACTCTCGCAAGTCCGTGCAACCAATCACTCGACGCTCCACGAGACGCGTCTTGTTGGTCGTGCACAATTGCCTTCAACACAACTTGCACTGCTCTATCATGGAGCCGAACACGCACAACGACATTTGGGAGCAATGATCGCAACCGCAAAGATTGTGCGTGCTTCAGAATGAGATCGAATGTCAAAACGACTTTCTTCCGCAACCCGATTCTCTTATCTTGAGGTCAAACCAATCAACACAACAGCGTGAGAGTGCAATGTTACTGTCCAAGGTTACCGGCACCATCGTTGCAACGCAAAAGAAAGAACAGTTCAAGGACAAGAAGATCCTTATCTGCCAGCCCATTACGCTTGATGGCAAACCACTGGGTCGCGATCTTCTCGCCCTCGACAGCGTCAACGCAGGCGTTGGAGACACTGTTCTCGTTGTCCAAGAAGGAGGGGCTGCAGCGCAGGTGTTGAAGCAAACCGAAGTGCCCGTTCACAGCGTGATCGTTGCGGTTGTCGACGGGTTTGACCTTGTATCCGAGGAGCAACCTACCGCGGAGTAAACGAAAATGCGAATCGACCTGCGCGAACTGCTGACACTCTCTCTTATTCCCGGCGTCGGTCCAACACGACTCATCAGTCTTGTCTCCCACTTCAAAGACACTGGTCTTGTTTCGAAAGCGCCGGCGAAGGAATTGATTCATGTCGAAGGTATCGAAAAGAAAACCGCTCTCAATATCGTCAACTTCTTCCGCGATTCAGAGGCCGATCAGGCGCAACGCTACATTGACGATCAGTTCTCGCGATTGAACAAGACAGAAGCCCGGCTGATCACGTTCTGGGACAAGGAGTATCCGCCAAACCTCAAGAACATCTTTGATGCTCCGGCGTTTCTTTTTGTGAAAGGAAAGATCATTGAGGAAGATCGATACTCAGTAGCAATTGTGGGGACACGGGCGGCATCACCATACGGAAGTCAGATGGCGGAGAAATTCGCTTCCGAGCTTGCTGCCCTCGGAATAACTACCGTGAGCGGGCTTGCCCGCGGCATCGATACTATCGTGCACTCGGCAACGCTGAAGTCTGCAGGTCGCACACTGGCGGTAGTTGGATCCGGAGTTGACATTACGTATCCGGCGGAGAACCACGAGCTTGCCGAGCGCGTTATCCGTACAGGAGCGGTCATCTCAGAATTCCCGATGGGTACAAAACCCGACGCGTCGAACTTCCCTCGAAGAAATCGGATTATCAGCGGAATCTCCCTCGGAACGCTTGTCGTCGAAACCGGTGTTGAGGGCGGGGCAATGATCACCGCATCCATTGCGTTCGATCAGAATCGAGAAGTCTTCGCTGTACCCGGTCCGGTTTCTCCTAAGAAGCAGAGCGGCACCAATCTTCTCATTAAGCAAGAGAAGGCGGCCCTCGTGGAAGATGCCGACGATATCGTGAACGTTCTCGCTCCGCAACTCAAACATCTGGCTCGGGTCGCGGGACGCAAGCACCAGGTCCCCTTTCCCGAATTGACAATGTTCGAGCAAACATTGTACGATGCCATGGGAGAAGCCGCCATCCACATTGATCCGCTTGCAGAGAAAGCAGGCTTTTCAACCTCGGACGCCCTGGTGCATTTGCTGTCGCTCGAGTTCAAAGGCGTCGTGAAGCAGAACGCGGGTAAGATGTTCTTGAGAATCGGATAAGCAATATCTCGTAGTGATCAAACACATTTGGACGACATGAGGGAAATCACTTTTCTCTGTGCTGAAAATTCTGTACTTTGTCCCCGGTTATCGTGATGGTGTGAGGGTTTTATGTTTGTGATAGGTGAAGCCGTCATCGATGACGAGGTCGCGCATGCATCATTTTGCTGCGATCTGGTGACATGTAAGGGGGCATGCTGCACACTGGAAGGCGGTCGAGGGGCACCATTAGAGGATGATGAAGTGCTGGAGATCGAGAAGGCCTACCCTATCGTCAAGCACTACCTCGACGAAAAGAATATCACGACCATCGAGGAATCAGGGTTCGTCGACGGATCGCCAGGCGACTTCGCCACGAATTGCATCAACAATCACGAGTGCGTATTTACGTATATTGACGATGGCATCGCGAAGTGCAGCTTCGAGAAGGCGTATCTGAACGGCGAGCTTGATTGGCGCAAACCGATTTCCTGTCATCTCTTTCCGATTCGGATACGGCGTGGGGGATCGGATACCGTCCGGTACGAACAAATCGCGGAATGCACCGGAGGACGGGCACACGGCGAGCTGAAGGATATCAAGCTGCACGATTTTCTCCGCGACCCGTTGGTGAGAAAATACGGCAAGCGGTGGTATGAGAGTTTCGTCTTGTCGTGTAAGAACAAATTGACACAACACTTTTGAAGATTCTGATGATCGAATGCTAAATCTTTCTTTGCAACATAAGATGATGATGAAGTTGTCGCCTCAACAGGTGCAATACCTGAAGATGCTGCAACTTCCCACCCTGGCTCTTGAGCAGAAAATCAAGGCAGAACTCGAGATGAATCCGTTGCTCGAAGAAGGCATGGACGAGGAGCTCGTTGAAGAACAACAAGAGCCGGAGAAGGAAGAGCCTGTTGCCGAGGAAGTAGTCGAAGGACTGCCGGAGAAGGTCGAGGAACAGAAGACCGACAAAGAAGAAGAATACTCCATCGATGATTACATCAAAGACGATTACGTCGGCTATAAGGCTTCAGAGCCGTTTGACGGCGAAGAAAAAGATGAAATGCCAATGCCCGACACGGTTCCCCTCTATCATCGCCTCCTGGAACAGTTCGCACTGCTTGATTTAGATGATGAAGAAATTCTCGTTGGTCCCGAAATCATCGGCAATCTTGATGAAGATGGCTACCTCAGACGCGATCTCGCGGCAATTGTTCAGGACCTGAATCTTTCGCACGGAACAACCATCGATCTCAAGAAAGCTGAAGCGGTTCTTCACAAAATCCAGCGCCTCGACCCTGTGGGCATCGGATCCCGCTCGTTGCGTGAGTGTTTGATTGTGCAAGTGGAAACGAAGGAGATGGATGATCATTACCTCAAGATGCTCACGCTCCGCGTGCTCAAAGAGTACTACGAAGATTTCACGATGCGCCATTTCGAGGAAATCGCGAAGAAGCTCACCATTACGCTGGAGGACTTGAAGCGCATCGTTGAGGTGATTCAGCATTTGAATCCCAAACCCGGCGAGGGAGAGTTTACCGCGCACGAGAACTATGTTGTTCCTGACTTTATTGTCTCACAATCGGACGACGATTTCATCATTTCCCTGAACGACAGGAACATACCCGTCCTTCGCATTAACAAGCAATACAAAGAGTTGATGTCGAAACGAAAAAAAGACGGCGTACCGACCGAAGCCAAGGATTTTATCCGGCAACGATTCGAAGCGGCAAAATGGTTTATCAGTTCGATCCACCAGCGACGCGAGACGATGTTGAAGGTGATGCGGACGATCGTCGAAAAGCAACGCGAATTTTTCGAGACCGGCGAGGGCCTGAAACCGATGATCTACAAAGATATCTCCGAGGTCATTCAGATGGATATCTCGACCATCAGCCGCGTGGTGAACAGCAAATTTGTCCAGACCGACTATGGTGTGTTCTCACTCCGGCATTTCTTCAGTGACTCCATCAGCACAACTGACGGTGAGGAGGTTTCGAACAAAGAAGTGAAGATCAAACTCAAGGCACTGATTGACGCCGAAGACCCGCTTAAACCCCTGAGCGACGACAAACTGGGAAAGATGTTGAACGAACAAGGACTCAACATTGCGCGCAGAACAGTTGCCAAATACCGCGAAGCAATGCTCATCCCGGTTGCGCGCCTTCGTCGCAAACTCAAGTAATACTTTTCCTAATTGGTACCCCCCATGCCTGAGATTATTCGCTCCACAACCGTTCTTGGCCTCACGTTCAAGGGCAAAACCGTGATCGGGTCTGATGGCCAGGTCACCGTCGGCAACACCGTCATGAAACAGGGTGCAAGAAAAGTCCGCAAGTTGCACAACAATTCCGTGCTCGCCGGGTTTGCCGGCGCAGCCGCCGATGCGTTTACGCTCTTCACAAAATTTGAAGACTACCTCGACAAGTATCACGGCAACCTTGAGCGCTCCGCAGTGGAATTGGCGAAGGAATGGCGGACCGACAAGTATTTGCGGCATCTCGAAGCGTTGCTCGCAGTGCTGAACAGTGAGAAGGCTCTGGTTATTTCGGGAACGGGAGAACTTATCGAACCGGATGACGGGATTGTAGCGATTGGCTCCGGCGGAAGTTTTGCCCTTGCCGCAGCCCGCATGCTGGTCAAACACTCCACTCTCAACGCGAGAGACATTGTCGAAGAGTCTCTCACGACTGCCGGCGACATTTGCATCTACACGAACAAGAATCTGACGATCGAAGAACTCTAAATGAGCACAACACCTTCACGACTTGAACAGCGGGCCCGCGAACTCACTCCCCGCGAAATTGTCAAAGAGTTGGACAAATACATCATTGGACAGCAGAACGCGAAAAAATCTGTTGCCATCGCGTTACGCAATCGTTGGCGGCGGCTTCAGGTTCCGGCCGGACTGCGTGAAGAGATCATGCCGAACAACATCATCCTAATCGGTCCGACGGGCGTTGGTAAGACCGAAATTGCGCGCAGGCTCGCGAAACTTTCCGACGCCCCGTTTATCAAAGTTGAAGCCTCGAAGTTTACTGAAGTCGGATACGTTGGCCGCGATGTGGAATCCATTATCCGCGACTTGACAGAATACGCGGTGAACATGGTGAAGGCAGAACGGCGCGCCGAAGTAAACGACAAGGCAAAAGATCTTAGCGAAGACAGGCTTCTCGATATTCTGATTCCGCCCAGCCGAAAACATCATGCGGCCGCCGCAGCGGATGATCTGGCGAATCATAATGCTGAAGGTGACGAGTATAACGCCACACGGGAAAAATACCGACAAAAACTTCGCGATGGCAAACTTGAAGACAAGATTATTGAGCTCGATGTCCCCGCCACAGACACTCCTCTGATGCAAGTAATTGGTCCGATGAATCTGGATGAGATGGGAGTGAACCTGCAGGAGATGTTCGGCGGCCTGATGCCGAAAAAAATGAAGAAGCGCAAAGTCTCTGTCTCTGACGCCCGAATCATATTGGCGAACGAGGAAGCGAAGAAACTCATCGATCAGGATGCAGCGATCAAGGAGGCGTTGCAGCGAGTGGAGAACTCAGGCATTGTATTTCTCGATGAGATCGACAAAATCGCCGGAGCGAAATCAACCGTCGGCCCCGATGTTTCGCGTGAAGGCGTCCAACGAGACCTCCTCCCGATTGTTGAAGGCTCGAACGTCATGACCAAATACGGAATGGTTCGAACCGACCACATTCTCTTTATCGCATCCGGCGCGTTTCATGTCGCCAAGCCATCCGACCTCATTCCGGAACTTCAAGGTCGCTTCCCCATCAGAGTTGAACTCAACAGTCTCACGGAAGAGGACTTTGTCAAAATCCTGACAACGCCGCAGAACGCACTCATCAAACAATATGCAGCCCTCATCGAGACGGAAGGAATTACCGTCGAGTTTCTGCAGGACGGCATTGAAGAGATTGCCAGAATTGCAAGTGAAGTAAATGAAAATGTAGAAAATATAGGGGCTCGTAGGTTACACACGATCATGACCTCCCTCCTTGATGACATTTTGTTCGACGCTCCCGATGAGGTTAAGGAGAAATCTGTTACCGTCAACAGAGAGCTTGTCAGAACAAAACTCGCCAGCATAGCCAAAAACAGAGACCTGAGCCGCTACATCTTGTAGTCTCATGCCAAGTAGAAAATCTCTCCAGCGACGAAGTGTCACATGGATGTTGTGAACGTTGTGTGCGCATAACTGTGGCATCCCTATTGCGGATGTAAATGCGAGCGATCAAAAATGAATCTGTGTTTGGCATTTGAAAAGTCGTCGCAAAGTGATATATTCACATAAGTAACTCATTTCTCACTA
>CAYJNF010000026.1:0-15527 GCA_964370915.1 uncultured Chitinophagales bacterium | reverse complement strand
ACACTTGTCAACAAGATGCGCGATGGATTGGTAGCTCACGCCGCTGTGAAGTGACAATCCGATTTCACACGTGCGGCTCGTTGAGTAGCCGTGTGTGCAACCATCGGGCATCGACTTCTTCAGGTTCATGAGCGCAGAAGCGTTGAGTTCCGGATAGCTGAATCCCCTGTCACCCGCCCAGCCACAACAATTCACTCCATCAGGCACAATCACCGTATCGGCACACAATGAAGCGAGCGTACGCAGACTTCCGCCCAAACCCATTTTGGTTGCGCTGCAGGTGGTGTGCACAGCAACAGGCTCACGCAGCTTGTGGAATTCCAAATGTTCAACGACAAACTTCAGGATGAACTCAACAGGCTCATACAATTTGAGTTTCTGCGCGAGCAAATCCTTCATTCTGTGTAAACAAGGACTCATATCCACGTACACGGGATACAGGCCATGGTGCGAAGCGTTGAGAAGTGCCTGCTGCAACTCTTCCAGCTTTCGCAGTCCTTGCTTTTTGAATCCCTTGCTGTCGAACGCCATTCCACAACAGAGATTCTCCAGATTGTCGGGATAGATGATTGTGTAGCCTGCCTTCTGCAGAAGTTGTGCGGTGACGACATGCACGGGCAACTCATCGCCGTAGTCCCGCGACGCACCCATTGCCCGATTGATGCACGCCGGGAAATAGACAACCATCTTCTGATCCCGGTTCGGGGACTGTCGCGTTGTCTCAATTGCGGGAGCTCCCCCGGGCAGGTGCTTGTTCCACAGAGGCAAGGCATTGTTCGTCAACCTCCTCGCAAATGAAGACGCACGCTCCATGACGGTTGTTCCCAGAATCCGATGCGCAGTGTCGGCGATGTTCAGCAGTAGCCGCAGACCCCGGATCGTTGCGCCCATGTTTCCGGCAATTCTATCGGCAATCCAATTGGCTGTCGTCGAGTGAGAATGAAAGCGGAGGTCCTTCACCAACTTGCCGGTATCGATTCCGACAGGGCATGCAGTTGCACACAGTCCATCGGTGGCGCACGTCGCATCTGCGTTGTACGCGAATGATTTCGTGAGAGCCTTCAGCCTGTCGGGATCCTGCCCATGAGCCGCCAGTCTTGTCATCTCCCGAAACGCAACAATCCGCTGCCGTGGCGTGATGGTGAGATTCTTTGACGGGCATTGCACTTCACAAAATCCGCACTCGATACACTTATCGATGATCTCGTGCACCGCGGGGAGCGGTTTCAGCGCTTTGACATGAGCCTGACTGTCAGGGTTGATAATGACATCGGGGTTCAGGAGGTTCTCGGGGTCAAAGATCTCTTTGATCTCTTTCATGATGGCGTAGGCTTCTGTTCCCCACTCACGCTCGACGAATGGCGCAACATTGCGGCCGGTACCGTGCTCGGCTTTCATCGAGCCGTCATACTTCCGAATCACAACATCGGCAAGCTCGTCCATGAACCGGGCGTAGCGATCGACCTCCGATGGAACGTTGAAGTTCTGATTGAATACAAAATGAAGATTGCCTTCGAGTGCATGCCCAAAGATGATCGCTTCATGATAGCCGTGCTTTTTGAAAAGGTTCTGCAAGTCGAGCGTTGCCGCTGCCAGTTGCGGAATCGGAAACGCAACGTCCTCTATAATGCATGTGGTCCCGGTTGCTCGCATCGCCCCGACTGATGGGAAGAGTCCTTTGCGGATGTTCCACAGTCCGGCACATTCGGCAGGATCGTCCGTGAATGAGATGGGAATGATTTTCGGAAGAGGCTCAAGAACGCGCACGATCTCGTTGATCTGGTCTGCCAACTCCCCGCTGCTCGTTGCTCGCGTCTCCACAAGCAATGCCGCTGCGCGGTCATCAAGCGTCTTTAACAACTCCGGCATGCCCGGCTTTTTTTCGACCGACCGCAGCGACGCACGATCCATCAGTTCAACTGCTTCCACGCGACATTGCTTCAGCATGGGCACCGCCCTGCACGCTGTTTCGATGTCGGGAAAGACGAGCAACGAACTTGCCTTGTCTTTCAGTTCAGGAACCGTCCGGTACGTGATTTCCGAGATGAACCCGAGCGTCCCTTCAGATCCGATCATCAGGTGTGTGATGATGTCGATGGGATCTGTGAAATCAACGAGTGCGTTGAGACTGTATCCGGTAGTATTCTTCATCTTGAATTTGTGGTGGATACGGTCGGCGAGCTGTCGGCTTGACTGAATGCGCCCGGACAGTTTCACGATGCGGGCAATGAGTTCAGTTCTTGTGGACTTGAATTGCTCAGTGTTTTTTTCATCTGAAGAATCGAGAATCGAGCCGTCGGCCAGCACGATGCGCATGCCCGCCAGCGTCCGATAGCTATTCTGCGCCGTGCCGCAGCACATACCACTTGCATTGTTTGCTGCAATGCCGCCAATCATGGCCGAGTTGATCGACGCCGGGTCGGGGCCGATCTTCTTCCCGTGCGGCGCGAGGTAGACATTCGCATGCGCACCAATCACGCCGGGCTGCAGTGTAATGGTGGATGCGTCAGAACTGATGTGATACTTCGTCCATGTCGGAGCAAGAACAATCAGAACAGAATCCGATATGGCCTGACCGGAGAGACTTGTTCCGGCGGCTCTGAACGTGACAGGAAGTTTGAGCTTTCGTGTTTCGGCAAGCACCGAAACCACTTCCGCTTCGTTCTCCACTTTCACAACCAGTTTTGGTATCAGCCTATAGAAGCTTGCATCTGTGCCGAAGACGAGCGTGCGAAGCTCGTCGTGAATGAGTCTGTCGGAAGGAATCGATTGCGATAAACGATCGAACAGTTTTAGATAGTTGCCGGTGAGCATAATGTGAGAAGCAAAAAAAATCAAACAAGAAAAGACAAATCCCCGTGAAGCAAATTCCTGCTTGCTACTTTCGGAGATAGACAGGCACGACGTCCGGTTGAAGACTCTCTCCGAGGCAGCAAGTCAACACGTTGAGCAGGCAGGGCCTCGCTATGACGAAGCATTCCTCATGGTTGGACTAAAGTTACCATTTTTTGAGTTCTGTACAAAGAAGGGAAACGACCAACTACAGAGCATTTGCGGCCCTACACGGTTTTCGAAGCCGTGTACGTCCGACCGACTTGGTGATGATTTGGGATTTGGAATCACCCAATCTACTTCTGCGCCAACTCGACAAGGGCCGACGGGATTTTTTCGAGGGGAAGTACCGCGTCAGCCACGCCGGCCTCAACAGCGGCCTTCGGCATTCCGTACACAACACATGTCTCTTCGCTTTGCGCAACAACGTAGCCGTTCTTTTTCTTGACGGCCTTCAATCCTTCGAGGCCATCCTTTCCCATGCCGGTCATGATAAGTCCGAGCAACGGACCATTGAACGCTTCGACTGCCGAGGCAATCATGATGTCTGCTGACGGACGATAAAGCGACTTGCTCGGTTCTGCACTGATGCGCACGACAACGCCGGTACCATTTTTCGCCAACATCATATGAAAGCCACCGGGCGCGATGAGGACAACACCCGGCTGAACCTTGTCGCCATCGGCAGCTTCGCGCACTTCCACCTGGCTGAGTCCGTTCAACCGCTCGGCCATCGACCTGGTAAAGTGCGGAGGCATATGCTGCACAATAAGAATCCCCAACGGGTAGTTTGCGGGAAGTTTCGGAATCACCTGCAGGAGTGCAAACGGACCTCCGGTCGAAATGCCCACGACCACCGCTCTGGGATTTGAGGTCGGCCGTACCAGCCTGGCAGAATGCGAAGTGTGAGTTGGCAACGCAGGTTTGGCCCCGCATGTCATTGAACGGACACGATTCATCCTCGCCCACACCGATCGGCTTCCGGCAATGTTCTTGACCTTCGCAATCAGATCTTCTTTGATCTTCGCGATGCTGACTGAAACGTAGGAGAGTTCTTTCGGGATGAAATCAACAGCGCCGAGATTGAGCGCATCAATTGTGGTTTGCGCACCCTCTGAGGTCAGCGAGCTGATCATGATAACAGGAAGTGGCATTTCCTTCATGATAATCCGCAGGGCGCTGAGTCCATCCATCACCGGCATTTCGACATCCATCGTCACCAGGTCCGGCTTCAGTTCGCGGATTTTATCGACTGCTTCTTTCCCATCGCGGGCCGTGGCAATCACCTTGATGCCGGGATCCGATTCCAGCATCAGAGAAATCGACTTCCTCATGAAGGCCGAGTCGTCAACAACCAGAACGCGAATTGTCTTGTCTTCCATGACTCATTATGCGGCTGCTTGCAAACGGTGAAGGTGTATGAATTGACCTACATCGAGAATCATGATCACTTTTCCGTCGCCAAGAATGGTGGAGCCTGCAACGCCGGCGATGTTGCCCAGGTACTCGCCAAGCGACTTGATCACCACCTCACGTTGTCCGATCAGTGAATCGACAACAATTCCCAGTCGTTGCTCGGCAAGACCAATCACAATCACATAGATCCACTCTGCCTCATTCCCCTGCTTCCGTACATCAAACACGTGAGAGAGCCGGGCAAGAGGAAGTACGGAATTCCGCAGGCGAATGACTTCCTTGCCGCCGATCGTGTTGATCTCGCCGGGTTTCACCCGCACAACCTCAAGAACGGAACTGAGCGGAATGCAATAAATTTCCCCGGCTGTTTCTCCAAGCAGTCCCTGAATGATCGCCAGCGTAAGCGGAAGCCTTAGGCAGATTGTTGTTCCGCGCGATATTTCAGAATCGATTTCGATGATTCCTTTGAGCCGGGAAATATTTGTTCGCACAACATCCATTCCCACGCCGCGCCCCGACACGTTGGTGACGTTCTGCGCGGTACTGAACCCCGGCGCGAAGATCAGATCGAACGCTTCTCGTTTGGTCATCTCACGCGCTTTCGCTTCTGTGATCAGTCCCTTTTCAACGGCTTTCTGTTTCAATTTTTCCGGATCCATTCCCCGTCCGTCGTCAGTCACTGAGATGACAATGTGATTCCCTTCGTGCTCGGCTTTGACCGTAATGGTTCCTGCGGCCGATTTCCCCAACCGCTCACGTTCTTCCCGCGGTTCGATCCCATGATCGGATGAATTGCGAATGATGTGAACAAGCGGATCATTTAGCTCCTCGATGATCGACTTGTCAAGCTCCGTTTCTTCTCCAAACATTTCGAGATTGATTTCCTTGCCGGTCTCCTTGCAGAGATCGCGCACAAGGCGGGGAAGCTTGTTGAAAACTTTCGCGACGGGCACCATACGCGTCTTCATCACGGCCATTTGAAGCTCGGTCGTGATCAGGTCGATTTGCGAACTCGTATCTGCAAGATCCTTTGCGTACGAGGAATTCTCATCCTGCTCTGCCACCTGATCCGCAATTTGTGAAAGCCTGTTGCGACCAAGTACCAATTCACCAACGAGGTTCATCAGGCCATCGAGACGCGTAACGTCCACACGGATGGTGGATTCGGAGGCCTTGCCGACGACAGGGTTTTGTCCAGCCGACGTCTGTTCCTTGTCAACGGGTTTTGCTTCAGTTGATGGATCGTTCACTACGGGAGGCTCGTCGCCCTGTGGTTTCGCAGCCACGGGAATCGTTTCTCCCGGCGTTGTATGCAACGCATCAAGCTGTTCCAACGTGGCCGTGAGATCAACAGGTTCTCCGTTGCGGGCTTCGATCCGCTGCAGAAGTGTCTTAAGCAGATCGTACGCGGTAAAGAGAACATCCATCACCGTGCGCGTTACGGGCAACTCGTGCCGGCGAATTTTGTTCAGCACATCTTCGGCCCGGTGCGCCAGCGTTGTCATCTGGTCGAAGCCAAGGAAGGACGATGTTCCTTTGACCGTATGGACGGCTCGAAAGACGGTGTTGTGCAGTTCATTGTCATCGGGATTCTTCTCCAGGATGAGCAAATCCTGCCCCAGCCGCTCCATGATTTCATTCGTCTCGACAAGAAAGCTGTCGAGTATTTCCGCCATCTCCGGATCAAACTGCGCACTGGTCTCTGACATGATCTAGTGTCCTTCATGTTGCCAACGTTTGATGATTTCATCGGCGGTCTCCTGCCGATCCTGTGCCTTTGTGTATGATGCGCCATGGTCGAACACGCGCGGCACTGCACTCGTGTCGCCTCCGCTCATACTATCACCTGCATTCACCTCAAGCGGATGTTCGAAGTTGTTGAGTGCCTTGGTCAGCTGCTGGCGCACCGATTCGATCAGTTGCGAGATACCGGCAATCTGCTGGCTCGTAATATCCTGCACCTGCAGCGCAATCGAGATCACCATGGCGTCATCGTGGGCGCCTTTCACATGCGTTTCGATTTCGCTCACTATCTTTTCCACCGCAACGCAGTCGCCTTCCAGAGTCTCCACAGGCTGGAAAAGACTGGCTGTTCCGTTGGTGGCAGGAACGTGCGCAAGCAAGGCGCGCAACTCCGCCACCACATGGTGCTGCCGCTTGTAGATTGCTTTCAGTTGGCCAATGCTTGCTTCTATGGCGGAGAGTTTTTTGGTGCTGCGGTCGAGCACGTCGAGTATTTCCACCGTTGCCGATTCGGTGGCCGTCGCAACGCTGCTCAGCTGCTTTGACGCCTGCGGAATTTTTCCCGTGCTGTCCTGAATGAACGTGCGTATGCGGTCTAACGTCGGGATGATACCGTGCAGCGCGCTCACAAATGAGTTCACTACATTCTCGGCAGATTGTTGTGTCCCTTGTTTGTCCTGCGTCGTGTTCATTGCGGTTCCTGCAAAAAGAGTATCCTGTCCGATCACGCTGACGTGGTTGTCGATTTCAGAATCTGTTCGATTTTCTCCTTCAATCCCTGGGGAGTGAACGGTTTGATGATATAGTTGTTCACCCGTGCTTTCATCGCTTCAACAACATCCTCCTTGAATGCCCGCGTTGTCACCATGAGGATGGGAAGGTCGACATACTGTCCGTTTGCCCTGATCGCTTTGGTCAACTCCAGCCCGCTCATTTCCGGCATGTTCCAGTCGGTTATCACAAAATCAGCGCCTTCGGCCAGCAGTTTCTGCAACGCTTCCTTTCCATCTGCTGCTTCGGCGACGCTTTCGTAACCGAGCGACTTCAACGAGTTGATAACGATTCGCCGCATTGTGGTCGAGTCATCCACAACCAGGAATTTCAATTTCTCCATCTGTTGCCCCTCCGTTCGTTATACTTCACCATACTCATTAGCTCAAAAACTTTGAGATCACATACCGCATCCGCTCAGGACTGAACGGCTTCTGCAGGTACGCAACTGTGCCGAGGGCGGCGTTTTGCTCTTTCGTTGTCGCATCCGACAGTGACGAGAGAATGACGACCGGCAGCCCGGCATAGTCGGGATTCTTCCTGAGCGTGGAGATCAGTTCGAAGCCATCCATGTTCGGCATATTCAGGTCGGTGATCAGCAAATCAATTTTTTCATTCGGAAGTTTTTCCAATGCTTCCATACCATCGCAAGCAGCAACGACATTGAACCCCTGCAACTCAAGCGATACCGTCACCAGTTTCCGAATGGTCGATGAGTCATCGACGACCAGGACAGTTTTGTTCATCATTGTCATCCTTTTTTGTACGCAACAGTCTTCGGGAAATTCACCAATTCAAATGCGGTCGAGAGTCCGTGCAGCGACTCTGCATACCCGACAAACAGGTATCCGCCACGATTCAGGCTGTCATACAGTTGCGAGACGACCTGTACCTTCGATTTTGTGTCAAAGTAGATCAGCACGTTACAGCAGAAAATAATATCGAACCCCGACATCACGCGCATCCGCTGCTTGTCGAACAAATTCATGTTCTCGAATCGCACAAGCCGACGCACATCCTCACGCACAATGTAGCGTCCATCTGCCTGAGTAAAATACTTCGCGAGATAATGTTTCGGCATGTTACGCACGGAGTATTCACGGTAGATGCCGCTCTTTGCGGTTTCGACGACCGCGGAGTTGATATCGGTACCGATGATCTCAATCTCCAATCCCGGATATTTCGGCTTCAGTTTTTCCAGATAGATCATGCCGATCGTGTGTGCTTCCTCGCCCGACGAGCTTGCCGAACTCCAGATACGGAGTTTGGAACGTCCATTGGACTTCCGTGCGAGAATGTCGGGGATCAGCTTTTCTTCAAGGGCGTTGAACTGCGGCTCGTTCCTGAAGAAGAACGTCTCATTGATGGTGATGATGTCGTAGAACCATTGCATCTCGTCTGTCTTGCCGCCACCCGATTTTAGCATCTGCAGGTACCGGCTGAAGCTGGTCAGGTTCAATGCCTGCAGCCGCTTGCCGAGCCGTCCTTCAAGCAGATACTTTTTGTTATCCTGAAAATAGATTCCCGTCCGCTCGTAGATAAAGGCTCGGAACGCGACAAACTCATCCTGCAACATGGGAATCTGAACTGCCGGACGAAATTGTTGAATGGATGGTGCACCGGCTGCAATCATGCGATGCTCCCCATGCGATTCTGCAGCGCCGACATGGTTGCCGACGCCGTCTCGCGCACCAATTCATCCTCATCCTCAAGAAACCTCGCGACAAATTCCTGCACGCGGCCATCGGAGGACTGTGCGAGCAGTTCGATGACATGCATCCGCAGCCATGGATCCGGATCTTCCGTCACGCGGGTGAGAAAACCCACGGCCTTGATGCCATCGAGCCTGAACAATGCATCAACGATTGTCGCCCGCGTTTCCTCATTGGCGCCGTCCCATTGTTGGGCCACAACATCGAACGCCCGTTCAATCTCCTGCTGCGAGGCCTGTGCCGTTCCCCCATTTTCCGTGTTCCGTGTGGCGATGAGACTCATGAAAAACATGAGTCCGCGTCCCCTATCAGGCTCGAGGTGCTCAAGCACGGTTGTCGCGAGCGAAAGCACTCTCTCGCGAAGCGCAAGATTCGCATGAACCAGAATATCCAGCACATCCGACGATCCGAGCGAGCGAAGCAGCGCCTCGGTCACCTCTTCGTCATCGTACGCCGCCAGGGCTTTCACAGCACTCAACGCAAGGCTGAAGTCTTTTTCTTTCAGTGCTTCGAGCAAACAATCACGCATGCGATCGGACAGTGGCAACGGTTCATTCCAGCGAGTCGCTATTTGCATCACGGCGTGAACAAGAATCGTCCGAATTTTCCCCTCCGCCTCATCAATCTTCTCCATCAACACTTCAAACGCTCGTACATCACCCACATTTCCCAACGCCTCGATGAGTATAAATTCGAGGAGTCGATCCGGTTCTGCCTGTTGCCATTCACGTTCAAATTCATGCAGCATCAGGTCGGATGCCCGTTGATCGCGCAACCTCCCCAGCGCTTCCACAATCTCAATCCGCGCAAATTCCTTCCGGTCATACGCATGCACAAGAGGCTCTACAGCCTGTATGTTGCCGAGATGTCCGGCAGCTTCGATGACCGAGATAACAACGTTCGTATCCGTGTCGTTGAGCAGCGGGAGGATGCGCAACAGGCTTTCGCGGTTCCCGATCAAACCAATCACATCGACGGCAAATTTCCGCACATCCTGATCGTGACTTTGCAGATACGCATACAGCGGGGCAAGCGAGACAGTACCCAACTTCACGAGCAGCTCGCCGGCCATGTTGCGCAACGCGATGTTCCGATCAGCGATCAATGGCACGACTGCCTGGGCAACTTCTTCAGAGCCAAGTGAGTGCAATATTCTGAATGCCGCATCGCGCACACCCTTGTCGGGATCGCGCAATGCCAGCGAGAATGCCTGGATCGCGTCCAACGTCCCGTCGCCTTCATAATCGGTGATGGCGCATCGCCGTACGTCGGGATCGGGATGGGCGAGCTTTTGCACGAGTTCGGGCGCGTAGAGAGAATTCATAGGCGGCTTAGTTTGCAAGCGGCTCCAGTTCCACAGTCTCGTTATGTGAAAGCACTTTTTCCAGATCCAGCAGGATGAGCAGGCGCTCTTCAAGTTTGCCAACAGCGGTGATGTAGTCGGCGCCAACGCCTGCAACAATACCGGGGGGTGGCTCGGTAACGCTACGCGGTATGCGAAGCACTTCGCTCACCGCATCCACCAGAAATCCCACGGTCTTTCCGCGAAGCTCAACCACAATCACGCGGGTGTTCTTATCACGCTCTATACTAGGCATACCAAAACGACGACGCACATTGATGATCGGGACAACCTTACCCCGCAGGTTAATCACACCATCAACAAACGGCGGGGCGTTCGGCACCCGCGTGATGTCCATGACGCGGTTGATCTCTTGCACCTTGAGTATATCCACGCCGAATTCCTCATCGCCAATTTTGAAGCTGACCAGTTGCAGCAGATTGTCGTTTCCACGAACGTCTGGTGCCAATGATGTCATTTCATCCATAGATTCACTCCTGTATGTCCTGATCTCGTCGATAATTTGAAGAAGCAACAATCCGACTTCTGCAAAATGCCTCCGCGGCCAGACATTGTTCTGCATTTCAAGCCTGATTCCGCGCATCTTGAATTTCATTCCAATTGGCGCAAATGACATGCCATCGGTTACAGGGATTGCCATAAGCAATTTCTTATACTTTCTTCAACTCCTGGCCTTGATTCATCAATGGCCGCAAGGATGATTGGTCAATATTATTCAACTGGTGGCAGGCGGACTCAAGCTGCAATAACGATGAAAGCACACTCTCCCGGAACAGAAGTACGGAATGGGATGGAACAAGTCAGAGTGAAAACGCATGCCGGGCGCCCGCGATCATCGCACAATGGGAAGGCTTGTGGGATAAAAAATAGCAACGCCCCACATGGGTGAGGCGTTGTGAGAACATCCAGAAGCAAACAGGCTCAGCGCAACAAAAGAAGTTTCTTCGTCGCGACAAAGCTCCCTGTCTCCAATCTATAGAGATACACACCCGAAGCGAGCTTGCCGGCATCGAACACAGCCGACTTGAATCCGGCTTCCTGTGGCCCATCCACCAGCGTCGCCACTGCGCGACCCAACAAGTCGTATACCTTGAGGGTCACATAACCCGCCGTCGGCAGTTGGTAGCCGATTGTCGTGGTGGGGTTGAAAGGATTCGGATAGTTCTGCTCCAGCAGAATCTGTGTGGGAACGGGTGCGCCAGCATTTCTTTCACCTACACCCACCAGCAAGTTTGGATTTCTCGTCGTGAAGAGAATCGCGAGCGAATCGCGGAACGGCGTCGCGCCTTCGTCATAGTACTCGTAGTAGACATACTGAAGCCCGACAGTCTGCGTGTGATTCTCAATGCCGACAGTGTTCCCGCCGGGGTCGGCGATGTTCTTGTACTGTATGAGAATGTCGCCATCGCCGGTTTGCGTGGGATACCTGACAGGATTAAAGAGAATGATCTGGAAACTCTCTTTTTTCGACGCGTCGGATTTATGGCCCACTTCTGACCACTCGATAATATACCGTCCTTTGATGGACTCATAGTAATAGAGAAGCTTTCCTGTCTCGCCTGAAGTGGCAAACAGGTCATCCCAGAAAGGAGCAACCATGCAATTCACTGCGTCATTTCTGGGAAGCGGGTAGTTTGCCGGAAGAGTCTGACTTCCACTGCCAAACGCAATCCACCCATCAGTGCTAATGCGCACCTGCGTGTAATCAACACCGTAGTATCTGAATGTAAACGGAAGGGTCACGGTTGTCGTGTAATCACTCCCCGAGCGGGCAATTTCAGTTCCGATGCCAACGAGTTCTGTCCAACCAAAGCGCGGCGATTGTTGGTACATCGTGTCGTCACTTGCGTAGGCGTAATACCCGTAGGCATCGGGGCCCGAGGGATCACTCTGACGACCGGCGCTGATGGTAATGGAAAATGTGTCGATGACCGAATACGGGTAGCGGCCTTGTTGCGTAGAGAGCAGCAGACTAAACGGAATAGTCGTCCTCGCCGGACATCCCGAAGCAGCCTGAAGAACGAAGTAGTCATAGTAGTTGATCAACGTGCTGTCAACAGTCAGTGTGCCGAAGTTTGCTATCGAATCCGTGATGGTGATGTACGGACTTGAACAGCGAAGCACTGCAGTCACATTCGAGGCAATGTCTTCGCCAAAGTTGGTGAGCTTGAGGTTCAGTTTCACCGTCTCACCCGGATCGAGACGTCCATTGTTTCGTGTGTACGCCCGGTCGTCAATCAGGTAGTGAACGTTCTTCAGCTTGCAGCCCTTCACGCTCTCATCGTATACATAATCCCACACGCGTGTTGAACTCGTTACGTGGAGACGAAACGTTATCGTATCGCCGACAGCGCACGTTGGCTTGACGGAGAACGAAAATGGTGAACCCGTTCTCGAACTTCCCGAGCTGAGATCCCCGAACACAACCGGTCCGGTCGTCTCGACACGCACGTAGCTCGTATCAGCAGAGAGGGTTGCCTCAACATTTGCCGCGGTCTCCGTTCCCCAGTTTTTGAGCGTAAAGGTGATGGTACCACGCTCGCCCGGATTTATCAACCCATCCCGATTGCCATCAGTGTCTGTAACGGCGGGAAATCCCGCAAACCCGACGTGCTGGGCTTCCGGCGTGATCGTGATGACGCCCTCCGATGGAAAGACTTTGGCTCCCCGCACAAGCAATGTAAGCGTATCAACAGCCTCAGCGGTAATGGATACGATGACCTTCCCTTCCGCATCGGTGAATCCGGTCGCGTACACGCTATCGCCGGAGATGCACACTTCGGCATCCGGCACCGGTAGATGTGTCACCGAGTCGAGTACGGTCACTTCCATCTGATTGTAACCGACGTGAATGTTCGTCAGATGTGAGATCTTCACGGGCTTTGGAACGTTCTTCCAGACATGAAGACTCGGATCGCCAAGAATGCAGTAGACGCGAGTCTGATACTCAACCCAGCGTTCGTTGCCGAAGACGGAGTACATGTACATGCGTCCGCGCTGTAACGCCTGCCCCGGTGTTTCCATGCCTTCCTGAAACATGCCCTTGTAGATGCCGATGTCGATCTTGTTGTTGTACGTGGTGTGCGTGTTCGATGTCGGTCCGATGAAAGTAACAGCCCCACGCGGCGCGGCAACTGTGCCCAGTTCAAGCCATGCTTCACCGAAACAATTACCTCCGCTGGCCTGAAACATTGCAACGCCGCAGCCTATGCTGGTGACAAAGGTCAGCATCTGTCCGTTGTTCAGCGACGGAATCTCCGTCGTGCTGAATCGGTAGCACGACGCCCACCAGCCTGTGGTCCACCCTTCGCCGCGGTAGTTAAGCCAGCTGCGACCCGTATTCAATGTGCTGACGAGATCATTGAGACTTGAATAACACGGATTATGGTTCAGGAACGTATCCACCGACGTGAACCCTCCGTCCAGCATCATGCGGTCGCGGGTGAACCTTTTCGTTGTGAGCGCAGACGCATACGCGTTGTTGCCAACAACCACGCCTTTCTTGTACCAGGCAGTGTTCCCGAGATACGGTGCTCGTTCGTAGTTGACGATTTTGCTCGCAAGCACCTGCTCTCCCGCTTCGTTGTCGTGTGTGAACCGGCCAATCATGATTTCGGGAAAGAAATCATTGCCATCGATTTCCACAAAATAGTTTTCACTGACAATCGTGTAGTCGTAGGTGATGGACTTTGTGGGCACCACGCCATAGTCTCCGACCAGCAACACGTAGGTTGGCGGATACTGCCATGTATGGTACACCTGAGCGATGTAGCTTTTGATGATATCGGGATTGGATGATGTCGCGCCAATCTCACTGAATTTCGTCACTCGAACCTGTGTTCCGGTCTTGTTTCTCCATTGCACGAATGGCGTCAGATTGTTCACATAGTTATCGGGAGAGATGCAGAGCATGACGTCACGTCCTGACTCCGTTCCATCATAGAGTCTGTCCAGTACGTTCTGATAATTCAAAATCGAACTCCGGTACAATGCACCATACGATGGCGCAATCGGCTTTCGCATTGTTGTTTTTGGATTAACAATAGTGCCGGTTCCGTACACCACGCGAATCGTGAGCGATGAGGCAACGCGCAGTTCTTTCGTACTCGCAATGTATCGCACCGGATACATGGCAACTCGCACAATGCGAAAGTCCCGGAACACACCTGGAGGATCGACTGCGGCGTACTGCTGAGGGTAGGCGGAAGCCGATTGATACGCCATCGCACTTTCGACGTAGGGAGGTTCGGGGTCTCCCTCTTTCCAGCTTGGTCGAGCAGGCGGCAGACTGTATCCATCGAACGATTGTTCTTCTCCAACTTCCACCACTTCAAAAGAAATTGCCGCGTTGTCCGGCACGGCGAGAATTCCGGTAACGCACGGAACTTCTGGCTGACCCGCAGTCGTCGTAAACGCATCGGTCAACAGGTCAACAGCGGCGTAGGTTCGATCTCCGGCTGCAACGGTGCGCGTTTCAAATCCCGTAAGCTCAACCTTCAACAGTGTGCCGCTCGCATCGTCCTGTACGACCGTGATTCTCGGCGCTGCAGGAACTGAAGCCCCTTTCTTCAACGTGACCCATTCACCCCTCACTGAAATCGCCAACCCCATGAGCAGAACTGCAACGCTTGACACTCTATGTAGCATGGTCCACCTTTTCGATTGACTAATGGTCATTGTGATTGAAACTTCTATTTCGCCAGTATCATCCCTCTCGTGAGACGGAAAGGCCCAGACTTCAGCTCGTAGAACAACACGCCGCTGGAGACGAGGCGTGCATCGAACGTTACCGAGTACGTTCCGGGGAGTATTGCATCGTTCACCAACTCCGCAACTTGCCGGCCAAGCACATCAAACACATTAAGCGTTACGAATGAGGAATGAGGAATCTGGAATCCGATTGTCGTTGTCGGGTTGAACGGGTTGGGATAATTTTGTTGGAGTGAAAACAATTCCGGCAACTCAGACTCGACGACAGAATTCGGCGGAGTGAACGTTGAATACAGGGCGGTGATTGTTTTGGCAATACCGATGCTATCAACGCGGATCGGCAGCTCCTGTTCCACATGGACAAAGGCCTTGCCGTTGGCATTGGACCATTGGCCTTGTTTGTTCAGCGTTGCTCCGAGTCGCCAGAGTTGCGAGTAGGTCGATGTGCTGAATACGCCCGCTGTCAATCCCTGAAGCTCATAATTCGTCTTGAGGTTCGTCAGGATTGCCGGTGGACTTGTCGTGCCATTGCTGATGACAATCTGCGGATAGCCATTGTAGACAGGGTTTGTCCGATCGAATCCGTGTAACTGGAGCGACCGCGCCGAAGCAACCGTCACGTGTCCCCTATGGAACACCGACTGAGTCACATGCGACATATCCGACGATGTATCTGCATTCGCGTACCTGTGTGTTCCAGCCATGAAGAACCACTGAGCGTTCAGCCGGAGAAACGTCCGTATTCCCTGGATGCACGTATTCGTGTCGCTGCGCGCGTGAGGAATCTCGACTGTGAGATCTTGGGTTCCGCGCGTGTTGAAGATGTATGTACCCCATCCGCGCTGAACAGGAATGTTCTCCTTCAGCACGTACAACGTTTCGGCTTCGAGCGTGTCGTAGTAGGCAATACACTCGTAGCCATACTGCGTAACGAGCAGGGATGCCATAGCGTAGTTTGCTGACTTCACAGCGTTGAAAAC
>CAYJNF010000025.1:13486-15692 GCA_964370915.1 uncultured Chitinophagales bacterium | reverse complement strand
CTTCCGGTTTCGATCAGGGCCGTCGCGACGATTGTCACGCTTCCACCTTCCTCGATATTACGCGCCGCACCGAAGAACCGTTTCGGCTTGTGCAACGCATTGGCATCAACACCACCGGAGAGAATCTTGCCTGAGTGAGGCACCACCGTGTTGTGAGCGCGTGCAAGTCGCGTAATACTATCAAGCAGCACGACAACATCGCGCTTGGTCTCGACGAGACGCTTCGCCTTCTCAAGAACCATGTCAGCGACCTGCACGTGACGTTCCGGTGGTTCGTCGAACGTCGAACTCACGACTTCGGCGTTCACCGAGCGTTCCATGTCGGTAACTTCTTCCGGGCGCTCATCAATAAGCAGCACAATCAGTTTCACTTCGGGATGATTACGCGAAATGCTATTCGCAATCTTCTGAAGAAGAATCGTCTTACCAGCCTTTGGTGGCGAAACAATCATACCACGTTGGCCCTTGCCAATCGGGGTCAGAAGATCCATGATGCGCATCGAATACTCGCCGGGTGCCGTCTCGAGCTGCAACGTTGTGTTCGGATAAAGCGGCGTCAGGTTATCGAACAGTACCCGTTCGCGGATCGATTCGGGGTTCTCATCGTTCACCGCTTCGACGCGGAGAAGCGCAAAAAAGCGTTCTCCTTCTTTCGGTGGTCGCACTTGACCACTTACCGTGTCTCCGGTTCGGAGGTTGAACTTCTTGATCTGGGACGGCGAAACGTAGATATCGTCAGGCGAGGGAAGATAGTTGTAGTCAACGCTACGGAGAAAACCGTATCCGTCTGGCAACACTTCCAACACACCTTTACTGAAACTCAGCCCGCCTTGCTCTGTCTGGGCTTCCAGAATCTTAAAGATGAGTTCCTGTTTTCTAAGATCACTGTACCCAGTGATGTTCAGATCTTTGGCGATCTGATTGAGCTCTGCAATCTTTTTTGATTTGAGCTCCGCAATGTCCATCATTGCCATGGAACGAGAATCCTCTGAAAATATTCCCCTTCAAGCGTTGACCTCGAGCTCGTGAGTAAAATTTCGGGGAAAACGGTTGAGAGTTTATTGGTTGGATGAAAATAACTGATGAGTTCTGAACAGGTGGTAAATCTAAGGAGACGCTACCTTCTTCATTATTCCACCGAAAATATACCTCATTTGGATTTGATTGTCAAGCTTTTGTCGTGATCGCGCTCACGCCGCCGGTTCATTTTGCCAAGCGCTGTCAGGGCCTCCCCCACAACATAGTGTGAACCTGTCACCAGTATTTTCTTTGCCTCAGGCAGGCGTGAAGCGATTCGCATACCATCCGCAACCCTCCCGCCATCACGAGATCCAATCCCAGCCTTCCGGCATCGCCTTGCGATTGTGGCTGAACTCAAGGCGCGCTTCGTTCTTGGTTCTACGGCGATGACCATCCGCGCATGCCCGGCAATCGCCTTGATCATCGAAGCATAATCTTTGTCCATCATAACACCGAAGACCACAACAAAGTTCTGCGACCATCGGCGTTCCGCTAAAGCCAGCAGGGTCCTCATTCCTTCGGGATTATGGGCAACATCAAACACAAACCGTCGATCAAGATTGCTTTGTTGAAACCTTCCATTCAATCCGGTATTTTTGATTACGCGTTCAAGCCCGGCTTTTACCGCGGCAGCATTGAGATTCGGAAACTTCTGCCGGTTCTCTTTCTTCCTCAAAATCACATCAACACAAGCAACAGCGGTTCGGGCGTTTTCCAACTGATGCTCTCCGAATAGTCCAAGTTTCGTCATGGGAATCTTCAGTCTCGAAGACGTGAAACCGACGATCATCCTCTCATTCCATGAAGGGGCAATCTTTGTCGACAAGACACGCCGGGACTCGATTAGCCGTGAATGTCTGGCGTCCGCGATCCTCTTGAGAGTTTTCAGAACTCTTGCCTCTGTCGACGATGTAACACAAGGAACCCGAGGCTTGATGATTCCGCCCTTTTCTGATGCAATCTTTGCCAGCGTATTGCCGAGGTGCTCCATGTGATCGAACGAAACGTTGGTGATTACACTCGCAAGCGGCAGCAGAACGTTGGTAGAATCGAGCCGACCACCAAGCCCCGCCTCAACGACCGCAATATCCACACCTTCATCGGCGAAGTACTGAAATGCAATGCATGTCGTTGCCTCAAAAAAGGTCGCATGCATTTCCTCGACCCGGCTCCGTATCATCTGTAC
>CAYJNF010000025.1:1845-13476 GCA_964370915.1 uncultured Chitinophagales bacterium | reverse complement strand
TTGCACGTAAGAAACCAACCGTTCCTCTGTAATCTCCTGACCATTGATGCGAATTCGTTCTGTGAACCTTTCGAGATGAGGGGATGTGTAGAGCGCGGTTCTGTATCCCGCCTCCATGAACATGGATGCCATGAACGACGCGGTAGATCCCTTTCCGTTCGTGCCAGCGACATGAATGGAGGGAAATCGTCGATGCGGATTGCCAGCCGCAGTCAGAAGTGCTCTGATGTTGCGAAGCCCGAACTTCATCCCGCGGCTTTGGAGTCCGTAGAGAAACTTGATCGAATTGGAATACTGGTTCACGAGTGAGTAACTTATAGCCAGCTGGAGATAGCGGAAAATTCAGTCTTGGCAATCAACGATCCGACGAGATCGCCAACGTCAGCAATGTTCTGTTCTTCGCAAAACGCTCTCATGCCCTCGGCAATCTTGATCCCCGCTGCGGGATCGATGTAGTTTGCTGTGCCCACTTCCACTGCAGTCGCGCCCACCATGAGAAACTCAATCGCATCCGTCGCATTCATAATCCCGCCGATTCCTATGACGGGGATCTTGACTGCCTTCGATGCTTCAAAGACCTTTGCCAGCGCTACAGGTTTTATCGCAGGTCCGGACAACCCACCAGTCACAGTGGACAGCAATGGCACCCGGCGACGGATGTCGACAGCCATACCAATGAGTGTGTTAATTACAGAAACGGCATCGGCACCAGCGCCTTCGGCAGCCCGAGCAAATTCGGAAATGTGCGTAACGTTCGGCGTCAGCTTGATCGTCAAGAATTTCTTTGTCCTCACCCGCAAACGTTTCGTAAGCTCTTCAACCATCGGACAACTCGTACCAAAACTCAACCCACCTTCTTTTACGTTGGGACATGAAACGTTGATCTCATAGCCATGAACTCCTTCTTCCGCTTCGAGTTCATCAAGCACTTGGCAGTATTCATCGAGAGAGCTGGCGGCAATATTTGCAATGATTGCCGTCTTAAGCGTTCGCAGCACCGGAAGTTTCTCGTCAATGAATCGCCGAACACCAATGTTGGCCAGGCCAATGGAATTCAGCATACCACCCGATGTCTCGACAATACGGGGCGGTGGATTGCCGTCGCGAGGTTTCATAGAAAGTGACTTCGTGACAATACCGCCGAGTTGGTTCGCGTCCGCAAGCTCAAGGCAATCATCGCCATAGCCGTAGGTGCCCGATGCTACGAGCACGCGGTTCTTCAGCGTGAGATCGCCAAGTGTGACCGCAGTTTTCACCTTCAAAGTCTGATCTTCCTTACGTCGAATGTAGGTCCATCTTTGCACATAAGCCCGTACTTCTTTGGGCCATCAATCAGTTCCACCGGACATCCCTGACAAATTCCAAATCCACAAGCCATTGGTCCTTCGAGTGAGACTTCACACGCAATGTTATTCTCCAAAGCAAACTTTGCTACCGCCTGCAGCATCTTCGTCGGGCCGCAGGAGAAAATCCGAACTCTCTCGCCTTTGAAGCTCGCGTATTCGGCGCGGAGCAAGTCCACCACTGTCCCATGATATCCTGCGCTTCCATCGTCCGTTGCAATCGTTACGTTGTTGAGGTGCTGATCAACAACGTGGGTTGCCGAGCGCGCACCGAGAAACGTGCGAATCTTCTTTCCGTATTTCCGAAGGGCCTGCGTCGTCAAGGGCAGCGGCGCAACACCAAGTCCACCACCCACGAGAACTGCCGTGTCAAAATCATCCTTCCCTACCGAGAAAGGAACACCCAGCGGGCCAAGAATGTTCAATGTGTCACCGTCATTCTTGCGACAGAGCGCTGCCGAACCTTTTCCGATCACATTGAAGATGATGTCGACAATACCTTCGTGCACATAGTACACGCTGAAGGGTCTACGAAGCAGCGGGTCTGTTCCATCTGTTACTTTGATGTTCAGAAACTGGCCGGGTTCAATTTGACTGCTGATGACGGGGGAGTGAAACGAAAGGACGAACGTGTTTTCAGCAACGGGCTTGAGACTGGTAACGCGGGCGTCTATCTGTACCATCTATGGTTTCGGATTTTCTTCGTCTTCCTTTATGCCTTCGGGCGGAGGCGGGACTATGAGTGTGTCCTTCACTGCACCAGTGTCCGGAACAACGGGCCGAACATTCCGAGGATTCATGCCGGTGTTGATGTTCGGCTGCAATGAATCACTCGGTGCAGCAGTTGAATCTTTCTTCTGTTCCAGAAGTTTTTGTTCCTGAATTCTGATTTGCCGCTGCGACTCGACTTCAGCCAGTTTCGGTCGTACAAGGGAGGCGTATTGTGAGTTCGGAAATCTCGCAACGAGACGCTGATAGTTGGCGACTGTGCTATCATTATCCGGCCGTACATTCTCAAAAATCCAGCCGACAGCATACTGTGCCTTTGCCGCCAACTGCGACGTACTGTCACCATCAGCGATGTTTCTGAAGAGTCCCAGCGCATTGGCAATCTCGCCACTCTTTACCAGGCGATCCGCGCTGTCATACACGGCGATCTGCGGATTGGTCTGTTTCTTTTGCTGCGGCAGACCTAACAGCCGGCGCGCCTCAACTGCAAACTCAGATTCAGGAAATCGATCCACAATTTGTCGGCGAAGGGAATCAACGCGTGCGCTGTCAACCGTCGAGTCCTGGCCGAGAATTTCTGCCAGGGTGTACATGGCTCTCGGAGCATAGATGCTTGAGGCGTGATCGCTTAAGAGTTGCTGATACCAGTACTTCGCAGAATCAATGACGCTGAGTCCCGAATAAAACAGCGATGCCAATTCCGATTTGTTGAACGCAAGTCTCGTTTGTACGGTGTCCATCGGCGGCGGCGGAATTACCGGAGCCTTCACAACCAGGCTATCAGTGCGAGCAACCGTGACTGTCGAATCACCTTGTAAGCTATCACGCTGCGCAAGTATGCCGCTAGTATCAACGTTTGACGAATCACCGGCAATCGCAACTAACGTATCCGGAGGATAAAGAATGAACTTGCGTATGCTGTCATACTTCGCAATCTCCGTCTTGTACGCAAAGTACTTGGCCATGTAGTCACTCTTTTTCACGAGAGTGGTAGTCACTTCCGCCTGTGGAAACTCGCTCTTCCCCTTATCGTATGCAACGCGCGCGGAATCATACAGCAACAGCTCTCGCTCATACAGCAGGCCAAGTTGGTAGTACGAATTGGCGGCTGCCTCCGTCCGAGCATACGCTGTGTCAACATAGCGATACTGCTCTTCTGCCGATGGAAGATCATTCATGTCACGGTAGACATTGCCGATTTCCAGATCGACCTCGCCGAAGAACTCGCGATAATTCGCATTCTTGATGAGTGACTCAAGAAGCGTAAGACTCTCCTCGTGTTTGCCTAATTTTGACAACGATCTCGCCTGCCCTATTTCAGCCTTGTACTTGCCCAGGTAATCGGTGCTGACGTCTTCAGCCTTGGTATAGGCATCAACGGCATTTGCGTACTCGGTGTGTTGATTATACAACTCTGCAAGCGCACGATACGCTGCCGCTCGTTCCACGGATGATTCGGCAAGGTCGGAGGCGATTCTGTAATGCTCAATCGCGTCGGTAAGGTTCTTCTGTTCAATTTCGATGTGCGCTAACAGGCTTGCTGCTTTAGCAACGATGCCATCCTCGTCGGCAGCCTTTGCCTCTTCAATCAGTGCACGAGCCGCAGTGGCGGCGACTTCCTTGTTATTGCTGCGATAGTAGGTATTTGCCAACAGGAGGCGCGCCTCAAACAGCAAGTCACTTTCGGGATGTGTACTGATAAGTTCGTTAAATTTGCGTTCAGCGGACTGATGTTCGTTCTGGTAGTAATATGATTTGCCGATCATGAAGAGGGCATCATCGACAAGTTTTGATTCGGGATGGTATTGGAGAAGCTTCGAACACTTCTCGATCACAGCGGTAAACTTTGTCTTCGCCTGCGAGGTCACGTCGAAGGGGGCGAGAAATTCTTTCTCGGCGCGCGAGCCTGGCAATGCGGGGGCATTCAGGATCTCGGCTTCCGCCTCGTCGAATTGCCGTTGGGCATTATAATAGGTATTGAAATACGCACCGACAAAATCGCCGACGCTACATCCGGAGAGTATGAAGATGGTTAGGATTACAAGGGAAAGGAAATAACGCCGCAAGTCACTAGCTCCATTACAAGCACAGGTTAACGTAGGCATTATCCGTTCGAAAGTCAATAAAGAGAATTAAACCTTTCCTCTCCGCTTCGTTTCTAATTGGCAGAACGCAGGTACAATCCCTACTCACAAACGGAGAACATCATGAAACGAAACGCACTTGTCATTCTCGCACTAACATGTGTTGTCGCATTCACTGTGATGGCGCAGCCGCCAGGCCCGCGCCGGCACATGCCGAAGCAAGGCCCGCCTCATGCGGCAATGCTGAAGGAACTCAACCTCACTGAAGCACAAGACGCTCAGGTACAAAAGAACCGGATCGACCTGATGAAGAAGCAAACCCAATTGCGCGCCAAGGTTCAAACTCTGCGTTTGGATACCAAGGAACTTTTCCTCGCCGAGAAACCAGACCGCAGCGCAATCGAGAAGAATGTCAAAGCTATCTCCGATGCCCAGGAGCAAATGAAACTCGCCATGCTTGACCATTGGTTCGCGGTGAATGCGCTGCTGACCCCGGAACAGCAAAAGGTTTGGAAAAAGCATGCGCTTCAAATGGGAAATGCGATGCGTGAACGAGCCAAAGGCATGGGACAAATGCTGATGCAAGAACGATTTGATGAGGGAGAAGAAGCTGATTAGGAGTGTGCTGGTACGGACAAACATCATTCAAGAGCGGCCCTTTCGAGCCGCTCTTGTCATTTTGGATTGGTCGGTCGAACGTCAATCTCACTGAACATCGTTCGCGCCGGAGCCGTTACGGCAAAGACAACTGCATCCGCCACATCCTCCGGCTGCGTGATCTTGTCACCACGTTTGTTCGTCGATGAAAACGTTGTATCGACGGAACCCGGGAAAATTGTCACGACACGAACATTCTGCTCCCGCACCTCAAGCATCAGCGAATTCGCCCAACCTCGCAATGCCCACTTGGTAGCGGCGTAACCCGTACCATTGACAAAATTGTTCTTGCCCGCGAGCGAGGCAATATTCACGATCGCGCCGGAGTGTTGCTTCACCATGAATGGCAGCACATGCTTTGTCATAACAAATACAGCGCGCATGTTCAGCTGCCACATGGCGTCAAAGTCACGCACCTCCATTTGGGCGAACGGTTTGAATACCCCGATGCCCGCGTTGTTCACGAGGATGTTGATTTGACCAGAATGTTTCGATGCCGTATCAACGAGGCGACGGATCTGGTCGTCGTTGGTGAGATCGGTGGCAACAGCCTCGGCGGAGAATCCACGCGCTCGAATTTCGGACGCCGCCGTTTCCAGTTCACTTTCTGTACGCGCAGCCAGCACCGTATGCGCCCCTTCGGACGCAAGAGCCTGTGCTATCGCTTTCCCGATTCCCCTTCCCGCCCCTGTGACGATGGCAGTTGTTCCGGCAAGGCGATTCATGCTACGCCAACTTTCGTTCACTGAGATAGAGAAACTCCTGCCGGGTTTTTACATCATCCCGGAAGACGCCAAGCATGGCGCTCGTCGTTGCCACGGAGTTCTGTTTTTCCACGCCGCGCATCATCATGCACATGTGGCGCGCAACGATAATCACCCCGACTCCTTCCGGCTGAAGATACTCATACAATGTGTCGGCGATCTGTTGCGTCAAGCGTTCCTGCACCTGCAGGCGGCGCGCAAACACTTCGACAATACGGGGAATCTTGCTCAACCCGACGATCCTCCCTTTCGGAATGTACGCGATATGCGCGCTCCCGAAAAACGGCAGCATGTGGTGCTCACACATGCTAAAGAAATCGATGTCCTTGACAATCACCATTTCGCTGTACTTCTCTTCGAAAATGGCCCCGTTCATGACGGACGCTATGTCCTTTGTGTACCCGCTCGTCAGGTAGTCGTACGCCTTCGCGACACGGTGCGGTGTTTTCAGCAAACCTTCGCGACTAGGGTCCTCGCCGATCTGTTTCAGCATGCCCGTGATGAGTTCTTCCATCTTTGCCAGATGAGACATTGCGTTCTCCGTTACTCGCCGCGATACTCGACGAAATTGTTGTTTGATTCGTAGAGCTTAATTGAGTGCAGCTTCCCCCCGACAATCTCTTTCTCCAAAATCCTCCAGAATGCAATCGCCATGTTTTCCGCTGTCGGAATGATACCTTGCAGGAAATCAACGTCGTGATTGAGATGTTTGTGGTCGACTCTGTCGATAACGTGCATGGTAATGACATCCGAAAGCCGTTTCAAATCCATTACCATCCCGGTTTCCTTCGGCGGGTTGCCCGCTACCGTCACTTCAATGTCGTAGTTATGGCCATGGCCGTTCGGGTTATTGCACTTCCCGTACGTTTCCCAGTTGCGCTCATCCGACCATTCGGGATTGTACAACCGATGCGACGCGCTGAAGTGTTCTTTCCTCGTAATGTACACCATCATCCTGCTCCTTTATTCTGCCAATGCGTTCAATATCTCTTCGGTGTGTCCGTCTACTTTCACCTTTGGAAAGATATGGGTGATCTTTCCATTCTCTCCAATAATGAACGTCGTACGTTCAATTCCCATGTACTTTCTTCCGTACATGCTCTTCTCTTTCCACACTCCATACTTCTTTATCAGTTCCTTCTGTTCATCGCTGATGAGCGGAAACGACAGGTCATACTTGGCAGCAAACTTCTGATGAGAAGTCGGGCTGTCGGCGCTTACTCCCAGGACAACGGCGCCACGCTTTTTCAGCACTCCGAGATTTTCTTGAAACGAACACGCTTCCTTCGTGCAGCCGCTGGTATCATCTTTCGGGTAGAAATACAGCACTACTTTCTTTCCTTTGAAGTCGGAAAGCGAAACGGGTTTGCCCTCGCCGTTGGGAAGTGTAAAATCGGGGGCCTTGTTGCCAACACTTAGCTCAGCCATTTATTTCTCCAGGGATGATTCGACAATTTTCACTTCTTCATAATTGGCTCTGTGCAGAGATATCGGAGACCCGGACATAGCCAACAATGCTGTTGTACACCGGATGTTTTTCGACCGTCACCACGCTTCCTTCACCAATCTACAGTTCCAACCTGATGCGAGCGCCCAGCGTTGTGTTCTTTTCCGTAACTCCTGTGCGCGTGTTTTCTTCTTGCTCGACGAGAAGCCAGCCATCAAGCCAGATTTGGTTGACCATCTGATACGTTGCTAGAAAATGGATTGCACGGGCTTGAAAAAGCACGCCATCAAGGAACTTTGCATCCACAGGATCGTCCGCCCGATGACCTTGAAAGACATCGCCTCCTACGTTGACCAGTGAGTCTCTTCCCTGAGGTGTGACGATCGTATAATTCTCACCGTGTCGTGTAAATGTAACACGCAGCGAGAGGCTCAAGTTCCTCGTCGGAAAATAGTCGGCACGAAGGAACCACGAATCAGCGTTCGGTCCGATTCTTGGCCCCAGAAGCGAATTGAGGCTCGTATACGAATTCTCCCGCGACCGATCATGAGCATACACAAATGGCTTCACGCGCGTGTACTCGGCCATCAGGGTCATGTTGGGAACAAACAACGGGTCGGTCAACATCATGCCGGCCTGATAGGCGTAGCGATTGTACCATCGCGGTTCAAAGAACTCGTCGAAGTGGAGATCGTCGAACACGATGGTCGCGGTCAACTCCAATCCACTCACAAAATGCGTCTGGAGGTCAAAAGCCCAGAAGACATTATCCCGCTCTTCACGTGAGCGTTGGGTCGATTCGAGAACGATGAACGGATTGAGATACGCGAGATCGATGGAACGATTGCTGTAGATGACCATCTCCTGAAAGCCAATATCGATCAGGCCCGGAAAGGAAAACTCGATGCGATGTGCTGCAAAGAACTTGTCCGCAACCACAGGCTCTGTGTATGTTGCGTTCGAATCGCCGGGAAGCGTGAAAATGAGGTGCGACCGCCTGCCGAGTAATGACCCATGCAGAAACGTATACTTCAACGACTTGTACTGCACATCCGCCCTGATGAAATCAAACTGACGGACATTCTCCGACGCGATCATTTTCTGATCGTATCCTGTTCCCCACAAAACACGTTCACGGCCCAGTTGTGCGGACACGATTCCGGCATCGTAACGGACGTATCCTTCACTCATGTCAAAGTTCTTGATGTCCGCCGCCCCGAGCGCGTACGCCTGGCTTATCACCGGATCGCGGAACAACAATTCCCTGCTTCCCCAAAATTGTGCGTTGGTTCCTTCAAGATAGTAACCCAGAGTGCTGAACACCGTACCCCGCACGCGTCCGCCAAACTGTGCATAGATGGTTCGCTCGTCCCCCAGAGCATCGCCCGAAATCCCCCGTCCATCGAAAGCCAGCAATCCGTTCACAAACATGGAGACGCTGGAATCGTCAAGGGCGAAGAGGAACTTTTCCCTGTCACTCAACTCCTCGGAGAGAGCTTTTCCAAAACTTGATTCAGAACCTCCGACCACGGAGAGGAATCCATCTGTCGATCCGCCGATATCAAATTGGAACTCGGAGAGGTACTCAGTGAGAATTTCCCGTTCCGCATTCGTGAGTCGATCCTTCGCCTTCTGGATATCGAGGAGAAATCTGCCGACTTCGTTTCGTGCCAGCGGCAGAACGGCGTCGTGATATCTCTCGATGATCCCCTTGACTTCCATCCGTTTGAGGAATGTATACACCGGGTGCGTCGCGTTCAGATTCTCGGCTTGCGAGAACACCGATGCACTTATGAAAACGAGAAGCAGAAGTATGGCGCTTGCGCGTTGCAGTAGGTTCACAGTCGTCCGAATTATTAGAAGTAGATGCCGTACCAAATCGTTTTTGGTGTGAGTTGCACAGCAGGCATTGGGAATTTTATGAAGTTCAGAGCTTCGCCCAGAAGTTTGAGAAACGGCGTGTCATCAGGAATCACTTTCGTCATATCCAGATCGAGCGCCAGCAATATGGCACTGTGCGGCTCAGGCTTGAACACATCGCGCACGGCATACCCAACCGAGACGCAGAGAAACTCCGGCCACAGATGATCGACGGACCGCGGCAGCAAATTCTTCATCTTCAGGCTCAGCCATAGAGTTTGTCCGCCGTAGTCATCAAAGACCGTATGTTGTTGCCCTTGGAATCCCGCACCTTCTCCGGAGTTCAATGCGGATGAAGGGAGATAACTGAACTTGAAATCAAAGTTGCGCAGAAACGGCGAATGGTATTGCGCAATTGGCCACGCCGCACCCGCGACGTTGCTGGCAAAATCCACCCGATCAAAACCCCATTTATGAAATCCGTCTTCGATCTCGATGTACGTTTGATATGCCAGGGCGCCGCCCGCTCCCCAGTACAAGGCCGCTTCCTCCGATAGGCCCGACCATCGAAAAGATTTCCGAAGAAGAAACGTCGCAACAGAGGTCCCGAAGAAATGTCCGTACTTGTCAACACTTCGCCCGTACGTCAGGTCTTCCTGAAAATGAAACGGCGTGCGATTGTCCTTCCACCATCCGTTCGCCTGATAAATGTGAACGGCCACAATTGCTGCTGCGGCCGTGCCCGTAACAATGCCGAACCGCACTGGATGTATGTGCGTCGTGTCGGGATGGACGCCGATTTGCTCATTGGGAGCCATGACACTCGCGCCCTGCGTTTTCATCACAAGACTCGTTGTCGAATCCGATTGCGGGCGAGCGACCGAAAATGCAAGCACGAGAAGAATCACACACGCCATATCAGCTTGAGTTTTCCGCACAGAGATACTTCGGCTCATTGCATTCTTGAACGGAAATACTCGATGGTCTTCAGAAGTCCTTCCCGCCGGTCAACCTTGGCTTCCCATTTCAGAAGTGTCCGCGCGCGCGTGGTGTCGGGTTGCCTGATTTTCGGATCGTCTTCAGGAAGATCTCGAAACACAATCTTACTTGTGCTGTTGGTTAGCTCGATGACTTCGTTCGCGAGCTGCAACATGGTAATCTCCTGCTGATTTCCGATATTCACCGGAAAGTTCTCGTTGGAGAGAAGCAGCCGGTAAATTCCTTCAATAAGATCGTCAACGTAGCACACACTTCGAGTCTGGGAGCCGTTCCCGAAGACAGTCACATCCTCACCGCGAAGCGCCTGGGAGACGAATGCAGGAATGGCACGACCATCTTCAATGCGCATACGCGGCCCGTAGGTATTGAAGATGCGCACAATTCGCGTTTCGACTCTGTGGTAGCGTTGGTAGGCCATTGTCATTGCTTCCGCAAATCGCTTCGCCTCATCATACACTCCCCTGCTTCCGACCGGGTTCACATTTCCCCAATACGATTCCGGCTGAGGGTGAACGAGCGGATCGCCATAGACCTCGGACGTGGAAGCGAGCAGGAATCGCGCCTTCTTTGCTTTTGCCAGGCCGAGAGCCTTGTGTGTTCCAAGAGAGCCGACTTTCAGCGTCTGAATGGGCAGTTTCAGGTAATCGATCGGGCTTGCAGGTGAAGCAAAATGGAGGATGTAATGCACCGCTCCATCGATATAGATATACTCCGTCACGTCGTGCTTGATGAATCGGAACTTCGCGTTGCCAAGCAGGTGTGAGATATTGCGCGTATCGCCGGTAACCAGATTGTCAATCGCCGTCACGCGATACCCTTCTGCAATCAATCGGTCACACAGGTGGGAACCCAGAAACCCCGCCCCGCCAGTGACCACCGCATGTTGTTGTTCCATTATCGAGTGTGTTGTTGTCCAGCGTTGATCGAACTAAGGTCTGCCAATGCCATAGTAGGTAAATCCCTTTTCGCGTATGCGTGCCGGATCATAGATGTTGCGTCCGTCAAAAATAACCGGCTGCCTCATAAGCTCCTTCATCCTCTCGAAATCGGGGCGTCGGAATTCATTCCACTCGGTAACAATTACGAGCGCATCACTCTGCACAAGCGCATCGTAGTTGTTATCGAAAAACTCCGCCACATTTCCGATCTGCTTTCTTGTTTCATCCAATGCAACGGGGTCATGCAGACGGAGCTTCACACCCTCTTTGGCGAGCGCCTCAATGATTCTCAGCGCAGGTGCTTCGCGAATGTCGTCGGTGTTCGGTTTGAATGCAAGTCCCCACAGCGTGATATTCAGCCCCTTCAGCTTGTTCTCAAAATGCTGCCTGATTTTCTGAACAATGATCTCCTTCTGACGCTGGTTGACGTTTTCGACAGCGTTCAAAATGTTGAAATCATAATTATGCTGCGCGGCGCTATTGAGCAACGCCGCAACGTCCTTCGGGAAGCACGAACCCCCATAGCCAACACCTGCAAACAAGAACTGCGATCCGACACGCGGATCCGTTCCCATGCCTTTCCGCACAAGGTCGATGTCTGCGCCAACACGCTCACAGATGTTGGCAATCTCGTTCATGAATGACACCTTCGTTGCGAGGAATGAGTTCGCCGCATACTTCGTCAGTTCGGAGCTTCGCTCATCCATGACAATCAGCGGATTCCCGGTGCGAATGAAAGGCGCATACAGGTCCTGCATGATCGACAGCGCCTTCGCACTTCTGCTTCCAACCACAATCCGATCGGGCTTC
>CAYJNF010000025.1:0-1835 GCA_964370915.1 uncultured Chitinophagales bacterium | reverse complement strand
TCATGAAGTCGTTGACCGCTGCCCCTTCCTTGAGAAACTCCGGATTGGAGACGACATCAAACTCAAGCGAAGTTTGTTGAGCGACAATCTCCTTCACTTTGTCAGCCGTCCCCACCGGCACGGTGCTTTTGTTTACGATAATTTTGTAGCCGTTCATGAACTGCCCGATCTGTTTGGATACAGCCAGCACATGATGAAGATCGGCGGAACCGTCTTCTGATTGAGGTGTCGGTAACGCGAGGAAAATGATCTCCGTCTTTTCGACAGCGAGTTTCAAATCGGCGGTAAACGAGAGACGCTTTTCGTGAATATTCTTCTTGAGCAGATCGGTAAGGCCGGGTTCATAGATTGGACTCTCGCCGTTGCGCAACATGGAGAGCTTTCGTTCATCGATATCAACACAAATAACATCGTTTCCACTTTCTGCAAAACACGTTCCGACCACCAGGCCCACATAGCCTGTTCCAATGACACTCAGTTTCAATGGGAGCTCCTACTTCGTTTGTTGAAGTTGAAAAGATATGCGTTTCATTATAAGTAAATTCGGTTTGAGACTCAAAAAGGCGGAAAGGAAGGAAACTCCGTGGGATCTGTTGCTACAATTTTCCGACGACGATGTTCGGGGGTGTTGAAAAACTTTTTTGGTCTTTTTGTATTGCCTCGACCTTCAGATGTTGTGTGAAGACCAAAGACATTGCCCCGGCATTCAGAGGCTGTGTGAAAACTAACCTCACCCTAAATCCCTCTCCTGAAAGGAGAGGGACTTTAGCGAAATCTGCGCACAATCCTCCCCTTCTCCTCTCAGGAGAAGGGGTTGGGGGATGAGGTCAGACCATTCTCACAAAAACTCTTCATGCCGGGGACCACATATCAACAAAAATTCTCCTGTGCGAGCGACTTCAGTCGCGAGGAGTCGAAAATCCTGTTAGTAGGCGCCCTTCCCGAACATCACAACGGGAAGAGTCTGTGCGAGGATTTCTATATCGAAGAGCAGCGATTGGTTCTCAATGTAGTAGAGGTCGAGCATCACCATTTCGCGAAACCCCAGATCGCTTCGCCCGGAAACCTGCCACAGTCCGGTCATCCCCGGCTTTGCTTTTGATCTGCCGCGATAGTATCCGCCCACATCGTCCGTTCGCTGAATGCGCTTGAAGTCGCTCACCGGCAGCGGCCGCGGGCCAACAAGGCTCATCTCGCCCCTCACAACATTGAAGAGTTGTGGCAATTCGTCGATGCTGTAACGACGGATGTACTTGCCAACTTTTGTGAGGCGGGGATCTTTCTTCATCTTGAACAGCGGTCCTGTTGACTCATTGTGCGGGAACAACGACTCCTTCTTCTCATCCGCCTCGTGGTGCATACTCCGGAATTTGTAGAACAGGAACGGTTCGTCGCGGTCCGTCAGTGCGCGTTTCTGTTTGAAGAACACCGGTCCGTGAGATTCCATCTTTGTGGCAACAGCCACGAGAAGGAACAGCGGCGAAAGGAACACGAGCAACAACGACGCGGCAAGAATGTCAAAGACGCGCTTGGCAAACTGCTTCGTCCGGTCGATCCGGTTGCGGACCGGCGAGAAGAGCGGCAGACCGGCGATGTCGTGAATGCGGATTTGATTAAACAGGGAATCCGTTTCCGGCGACACCACGCGCATCCGGACATAATGTTTCCGGCAAATCCGTTCAAGGTCATCATACGACCCATTCAACTCCGGCGACGACAAAACCACAAACTCCACCGACTTGTCGATGATCGCTTTCTCGACCTCTGCGCTCGTGACATGAAGCTTCTGATCGGTCTGGCTATACACGGGAGTCTTCATGATCTTCACCGGCTCA
>CAYJNF010000024.1:0-15940 GCA_964370915.1 uncultured Chitinophagales bacterium | reverse complement strand
GTGATATGGTTTGGAACCCTCGTGGGATTGTATCGTTATGTGCCTGGAAATTGGAAAACGTTGGACGATCGGACGGGGTTAACAACCACCGCTATTACCTATATCCACGAAACTTCCTCAGGAGATTTTCTCTTTGGCACGACACGCGGCCTTTTTCAATATCACCACGGCGTATGGAAGCGCTTCGACGAAAGGTCCGGGCTTGCTAACAACTTTGTCAAAGCCATTCTTACGACGAAGGATGGGGCCCTCTGGGTTGGGACATTCGGCGGTGGGGTCCAGCGTTTTTCAAACGGAAGATGGCAATATTTTGACGAACACGCCGGCCTTGTCGATAATCGCGTTTACTCCATTCTCGATTCGGATAATGGGGCTCTTTGGTTTGCGACTACACGCGGAGTGTCGCAACTCTACCGAGGCAATTGGACGACGCTCACGACAGCAGATGGTCTTGTGGGGAACCAAGTGATGTCGCTGTACGAATCAGGTGATGGGGCAATGTGGTTTGGTACGCGTTCGGGTCTATCCCGCCTTCATCACGGTGTGTGGCAATCCTTCACAACCGCAAACGGTCTGGCAGGGAATGTTGTCCATAGCATTAATGGCTCTTCTGATGGATCTCTTTGGTACGGAACATTCAGTAGTGGCATTACTCGGTTCACTCCCCGTACTCAAACATGGAAGACGCTGAATGATACCTCTTCGCCCGCTCTCCCGAACAATGTCGTCTATCAGGTTCAGGAAGATCGGCAAGGTCGATTATATTTTCTAACAAATAAAGGGGTGACACGTCTTTCAAAGGAACTTGTGTCTTCGGCAAAAGCGCAAGTGAACCTTCCAACAGAAGTCTTCACAATGGAAGATGGGCTGCCGAACAACGAAGGGATAGTGCGGGCGTCGATTGTCGACTCTCGCGGAAGAGTCTGGGCGGGCACAACGAAGGGCGTTGCGTACTTTGATCCAGCAGAGGAAGTCATCGATACAATCCCCAAAACACTTATCATCGAAAGGATATCAATTCAGAACTTTTCAAACGAACGACCCCTGCAAAGCGGCATCGAGTTGACGCATCGCGAAAACAACATTTCGTTTGACTATGCTCTCCTTTCCTTTTTCAAAGAATCTGAAACCCGTTATCGAACGCAACTTGAACCATATGAACCGCTCCCTTCTGATTGGACGAGTGACTACAAGAAGGAATACTCAAATCTTGTTGACGGTAACTATACGTTTCGTGTCTGGGGAAGAGACTATGCTGGGAATGTGAGTGGACCCGGAGAGTTTGCGTTTGTTATTCACCCCCCCTTCTGGAAGACATGGTGGTTCCGGGGATTTCTCTTCCTCGCTGTCGTTGGTGCAATTATGATGATGGTCCGCACCTACACCGCGCACGCATTGAAGAAGCAGTTGGCTCTTCTCGAACGTCAACAAATGATAGAGCGGGAAAGAGCAAGGATATCACAAGACATGCATGATACGGTTGGCTCCAGCCTGACACGTATCGCGCTCCTCAGTGATTGGACCGGCACAGAAGTGCAGCCTCAACGCATCGCTGCGGAGAATCTGACTCCGTTCACGAACCGGATGAACTTGATAGGAGCGACGGCGAGGGAAGTGATTGAAACGATGGATGAGATTATCTGGTCGTTGAGCCCGATGCATGACAGCCTCGAAAGTCTTATTAGCTATATGCGGCATTTTGTTAACACCATGTTTGGATCCACCAGTATACAACACAAATTCAATGCCCCCGAGTCTATTCCCGATATCACCCTGAGTCCGGATTTTCGGAGAAATGCATTTCTGATCGTCAAAGAAGCCGTTCACAACGTTGTCAGACACTCAGGCGCTTCATCTGTCGTGCTCTCTGTCTCTCTCTCAGAGAACAGGTTGAAGATTGAAATACTCGACGACGGGGTGGGCATTTGTGAATCGTCCGCCCCGGAGTCTGGGAAAGTTGGGTTTGGACTCAAGAACATGCGCGAACGGGCAAAGGCCGTGGGAGCGAAATTGGAAATCAAATCATTTCCTCAACGCGGCACCGCAGTCCGGTTCATTGCAGAACTGCAGACGATATATACCATTTGACGTATTGCTGTTGCAAAAGAAATATCTATATTGATTGCAGCGGATTGAGCGAGGAGCTATCGTGGACAACATAAGCGTGATGATTGTAGAAGATGATAGACTGATGAGAGAGAAATTGAAGGAAGTTCTCGATCAGTCGTCAGGATGGCAGTGTGTTGGAGCATTTTCCAGCGGTGAAGCGGCGCTTGAGGAAGTAACGTCACTCAACCCTCACGTCATCGTGATGGATATCGGTCTTCCCGGTATGAACGGGATCGAGTGTCTTCGTGAAGTTAAGCAACGCGTGCCGAACGCGTCGGTTGTTATGCTCACTGTGTTCGAGGACGACAACAGGATCTTTGATTCGATCCTTGCCGGGGCAAACGGGTATCTGTTGAAGCGGACTCCCCCCTCAAAAATTGTCGACGCCTTACGGGATATCCAGAACGGCGGCGCGCCGATGAGCAATCAAATTGCACGGCGTGTCCTTGAATTGTTCCGCGCTGTCCCCCACCGCGATGAAACTCATGGGCTCTCGCAGAGGGAAACATCGGTACTTGACCAACTCGCCAAGGGTTACACCCACAAGGAAATTGCCGACAATTTGTTCATCAGCCCGGGAACGGTTCGAGTTCATTTGCACAATATATATGAGAAGCTTCACGTGCATTCGAAGACGGAAGCCATAAGCAAGGTCTTTCATCTTCACACCCTTCTAAGATAGCCCCCTCGGACGCGCTCCGCCTTCCAGTCTCTGCCGCACAAATTGTTTATTGATTTTACGCAGAGTAGAAATACATATCACCCTTTCACGGGTTCGTACGTGCGAAAATTGACGTGCGTAACGTCAGTAACTGAATTCCCCCTCACCAAAGTCTGACGCACCAAAATATACCATCTGATATATTGTAGATCCCTCACCCCCAACGTACCTTGCAAGTGGTCGACGAAGTTTAAGATTATCTTCCTTTCCTTGTAACGGTTTCCATTAGAGAGTTTGTCTGAATCCAATTTGCTCCCCTCAGAACGGTGTTTCTCGTTGCAGTGACCAGTCTCGCTGCGGACAGCATCAAAGTGATATAGGCCGATGGCTCAAACAGTTAACTATTTACTTAGGAGGTAACATGATACGAAAACAACAGCGAGTGCAGGTTCTTCATTTCTTCCTGCGAAGCTTGGTATTTGCAGCCGCAACATTGTTTTCCAGCACACTGGGGTTTGGACAAAACTGGATTTGGCAGAACCCACTTCCACAAGGAAATCCACTTGATGATATCTATGTCTTTGATTCTAATACAGCCATTACGGTTGGACAAGCTGGCACAATTCTGAAGACAACGAATGGAGGGCTTAGCTGGTCTTCCAAGGCAAGTGGAACTACTGTGTGGTTACACTCTGTCCATTTCGTAGACAGCAATACGGGATGGGCGGTTGGAGCGAATGGAACAATCTTGAAGACAACAGACGGTGGCGCAACATGGTCAAGTCAGAATAGTCAGACCACCGATATCTTAAACGCCGTCCATTTTGTTGACAGTCAAACAGGCTGGGTTACATCAGGTTTTGCCACAATAAAGACAACGGACGGAGGAACAAGTTGGCTTTCCCTAAGTGGTTCGCCAGGCGGTTCTGATATTCAATTTGCAGACATAAATACAGGTTGGGTGGCTTCTGGTGGAACCATCTATAAGACTACAAATGGAGGACTGAATTGGACCTTCGCAATATTCTATAATAGCAGCGGCGCCGAAGCGAAGTCTCTTCATTTTGTAGATGCTATTACAGGCTGGGCAGTTGGCGGCGATCAAGTTAATGGTCTGAGCATAATCGCGAAGACAACTGATAGCGGACTCACTTGGGTACCTCAAACAAGCGGAGTCTCAGATATGGTGTATTCTGTATACTTCGCTGATATCAATACAGGCTGGGCGGTTGCATCGTATGGCGCAAATACAATCCTGAAGACAATAGATGGGGGAGCGAACTGGATTATTTCGACAACTTTACCTTCAGGTGGCTTTTCAAAATCTGTGCGGTTTGCAGACAGCAATAGAGGCTGGGTGGTTGGAGAGAGTGGACGAATCTTCAAGACAACGGACGGAGGGACTAGTTGGCTTAGTCAGGTAACAAGTGTAACCGCGGAAAATCAATACCTGTATTCTGTGGATTTTGAAAACGAAAATGTAGGCTGGGCGATTGGAAGAGCCGGCCAGATACTAAAGACAACGGATGGAGGAACAAGCTGGCTCAATCAAACAAGTGGAGTGACAACTGATTTCAAGTCTGTTCAATTCATTGATCTTAATACGGGTTGGGTAGTTGGGAGTAGTGGAACAATCTTGAAGACAACGGATGGAGGAACAAGTTGGTCAAGTCAAACAAGTGGAGTTACGACTGGCTTAAACGCTGTCCATTTTGTTGACGGATTAACAGGGTGGGTGGTTGGACTGAGTAGCAAGATCCTGAAGACAACCGATGGAGGTGCAAATTGGGTAAGTCAAACGAGTGGAGTAACCGCTAGCCTAAATTCTGTTTATTTCGTTGACAACAATACCGGTGTTGCAGTTGGAAGCGGTGGCAAAGTCTTGAAGACAACGGATGGAGGGACAACCTGGACAAATCAAACAGTCGGAACAACAACAATCATTTACTACTCTGTTCATTTCGCTAATTCAACTACAGGATGGGTGGTGGGAAGTAATGGCAGAATCTATACCACAGCAAATGCCGGGATAAGTTGGTCTCAACAAACAAGCGGTACCGGATTTGCTTTGTATGCTGTTAAATCTGTTGGTGGAACTGTATGGGCGGTTGGACAAAGTGGCGCCGGAGTCTTGAAGACAACAGATGGTGGTGCAAACTGGACAAGCGAAGCAAGCGGAGCAGTAAATGCTTTGTGGTCACTATCATTTGTTAACGATACTACAGGCTGGGCGGTTGGAATGAATGGCACAATCCTGCGGAGAGGATACGTCACCACCACCACGACAACCACCACTATGAGCAGTGGCTGGAACCTTGTCTCCGTTCCGCGCGTGCCAACGAGCTTCGCGCGTACAAACCTTTTTCCGACAGCGGTAGATTTCTACAGCTATCTCAGCGGCTCATACACGACACCAACGACATTGCAGAATGGCGAAGGCTACTGGGCGCTGTACAGCGCAGCAACCGACAACACGATTAGTGGCTCGTCGCTCGGGAGTACCTCGTTGACTGTTCCGACTGGCGGACGCTGGGTCATCATCGGCTCCTTGACGGCTTCGATTGCAGCAAGCGCGGTGACAACATCACCTGCCGGACAGATTGTCGGCGGTCCGTATGCCTACGATGGGACGTCGTACGTGTTGGCAACAACACTTGAGCCGGGGAAAGCGTATTGGGTGCTCATCAACAACCCATGCACGATTTTGCTGAACTAATTTGGGTTTCGTCAATTCAACTCTAACGGGCTGCTGAAAAACACAAGTCATCGTCACACTGAGTCCCGACTCTGTCGGGAAAGTGTGAATCCAGAACACATGACAAGGTTTGCTGCCTTTTGAGGGACTCACCTTGACGTAGAAGCCTTAAGTGAGCCTTCTTCAGCAGCCTGCTAAGAGGACTTGATCGTGAACAAAATGGTGGAACTTTTTGTGCGTCCAACGGCGGATGATAAACCCCCCATTTGAGGGATTGTAGATTGTCGAATGACAGCATAGATTGAATACAGCTTCGCCCATGCCCTTACCGCTTTTGTTACTCGATTTTTCCGGAGTTCATCCAATCATACTGGAACAGGAGGGAACAATGAACACATTTGACTGAATTCCTCACATGAATACGTGGGTTTTTCGCCCACGTCTCGGAGGTCATTGTTCTATGCAGTTGCTTGCACATCCGATCGATTATTACCAAAGGGGGCCGCAACAATTGCGGCGTGCATCCCAGAAAGTGTAAAGAAAAGTCCCTAGTTATCAAAACCATTTAGCCCAAAAAGGATTTTGATTATGAAGACACGATTGCTAAACTCCTGCCTACTTGCGATGCTCACAGTTCTCGCCGGACAAATCGCGCTTAGTCAGTCTGCGCAATTTCAGGTTCCTATGACGATCACGAATGGAACGAACACAACAACTCTGACGCTTGGCGTAAGTGGCGATGGACCCGGCGGATCGATTCAAGACAATACTATCGGTGTTGATTTCGATGCTTCATTCGGAGCGTATCAGGAAACATCGTTGCCACCGCTGCCGCCATCATTCGCCTGGGACGCTCGCCTTCTCACGATTCTCGGACGGACGAGCACGTTTCCCACGGGGCTTGGCGCGGGCGTCTCGACAGACTATCGCGACTTTCGTGATGCTGCACAGGTTGATTCCTTCCGCGTCAACATCGCAGGGGATGATGTTGACGTGAATGCAACAACGATCTCGTGGCCGAGCAATCTCTCGCTGTACGGTACGCAATGGACCATCAAACCGCAGAGCGGCACGGAATATCCATCAACGGACATGCTCACGACGACTTCACTCACGTTGCCTGCGGGCGTTGCGCAAAGAAATGTCTACATCATCAAAGTTGGGGCATCCAGTCCCTCGCCTGGCCCAAACTTTGTCTTGAGCGCATCGTCGCTTGACTTCGGTACCGTGACAATTCCGGGCAGTGCAACACGCACGGTAACGGTGACGAACACCGGGTCGACGAACGCACTCTCCATTGCGGGCGTTACGTCCATTGCAAACTACAATGTTGCGCCGTCCACGTTCCCGGTATCGGTTGCAGCGGGAGCCAGCCAAACGTTCACACTCACATTTACACCATCGGCGGCAGGAACATTCGCAGGCAATGTTGTCTTCACACACAATGCCGCCGGCTCGCCTACCAATCTTGCGGTAACAGGCATTGGCTCAAACGCCCCGACGCAGGGTGGTACATTGGAGTTTGGCGCTTCAACGCGAACCCGGTTGGATAACACAACAAACTACGCCGATAGCCTGAAGTTGGTTAACTATGTTGGTCAGCCGTTGAAAGGACTTGAGCTGAGAATCATCACCAACGGTCTGGTGATTGTTCGCAGTGTTACGCGGGGCAGAGATATTCCTGCGCCGGCATGGAGCTTCTCCTCGGTGATTGCGCGCGGCCCTGCCAATGTCGATGGCTCATCGAATGATACCATCAAAGTGGTCATCTATGGCACCGGCTCGAATGCATTGGCTGCCGGTACATACAACAACCTTTTGAATTTCACCTATGATGCGGTCAATATCAGTGACCCGGATGTCCAGACTTCGACGATAAGTCTCGCGAATGTACTTGGAGGCCTGGTGCTTGGCGAAGACGCACAGGTTGTTGCCGGACCTGCGCAAACCGTCACGCTCAACAACCGCACAATGCGCGGCGACATCAACAACGATGACCGTGTCGATATTCTCGACCTTCTCATGGTTGTCGATCACATCCTCAACCGGATCACACTCACGGGCGATGCATTCACCCGCGGCAACATCGCGCCCTGGCCTGCGGGCGATGGTGCAGTCAACATTCTCGATCTCACGCTCTTGCAGAACATCATCCTGACGGGACAGTATCCCGATGGCAGCCCGACCACCAAGCCGGTGCATCCGCCGATCGCAGGTGGGAATGGAAAGAGCGGCAACAGTGTCAGTAAGATGACCGCGGGGGTCGATGCAAGAGTGACATTCTACGTAACGCAGCTCGGCATCGCAGTGCGCTTAGAAAATGCTGTGCCTGTGAAGGGCGTGCAGCTTGAATTCGGGAACGTGCCGACTGTTCCTGAGAACATGAACGTTACGACACTTCTCGGTGACGCATATTACCTGCTCGTTGATGAGCTTCTTCGGGTGTTGATGTACAATCAGAACAACACCGTCATTGAACCGGGAGACCGGATTCTCGGCAATCTTCCCTTCAGCCTTGTGAATCCATCGAGCGTGACGCTGGAAAACGTTGTTCTCGCGGGCTCTGACAACAAACGTTTGACAAAGGTTGAAACGGAGCTTTCGCTCAACGCAGCAATAGAACTCCCCGTGGAGTTTTCACTTGCGCAAAACTATCCGAACCCGTTCAATCCGTCAACGACGATCCGCTTTGCCGTACCGCAGACAAGCGACGTCCGCATCTCGATTTATAATACACTCGGTCAAGAAGTGCGCACGTTATTCGCCGGCTCGATGGAGCGCGGGACAAAAGAAGTGCAGTGGGATGGAAGAAACAACCTTGGCAACGCGCTGTCTTCGGGTCTGTATGTGTACCGCATGACGGCAGGGAGTTTTTCAAGCACGAAGAAAATGTTGTTGATGAAATGATGTAGGTTTGCCCCGTCCCGTTAGTTGGGAACGGGACGGGGCTTACTCGCTCCATAGCACTTGTCAAGTCTTGCGAATGTTTGAGCCGGGAGATTCAGTCATGAGAATATGTGCCGTAGCGTTGGCGATGATGATTGCAGTATTTGAGGTAACCTTTGGACAATCGACTTTCAAAGTACCCATTACGGTCACGAATGGTACAATCACAACGACGTTGTACCTTGGTGTGAACGGCGATGGGCCGGGAGGAACAATCCAGGACAACACCATCGGGGTGGATTACGATGCCTCGTTCGGTGCATTTCAAGAAACATCCCTTCCGCCGACACCACCCACATTTGCCTTCGACGCGCGATTCATGACGATTCCCGGTCGCGTCTCGACATTCCCGACAGGTCTGGGCAGCGGCGTTTCGACCGACTATAGGGGTTTCATCAATTCCACGCAGATCGATTCATTCAAAATCCAATTGGGGGGTGATGACCTCGATATTAACCCGACCGTTCTATCATGGCCCGACACGCTCAGCAGGTTTGCCACGACTTGGATTCTCAAGCCGCAGACAGGTAGCGAATGGCCCGCAACGGATATGACCACCCAGACATCCCTGACGCTGCCTGTGGGTGTTGGTGAGCGTCGGATCATCATCATCAAAACAGGCGCAAGTCCATTGCCGGTGCAGCTCGTGTCGTTCACGGGAGCATTTATGAACAACGGTGTGGAGTTGAGTTGGCGTACAATTTCAGAAGTGAACAACTACGGATTTCATGTTGAGAGGCGGAGTATTGCAGGAACAGAGTGGCGGAGTGTTGAGAACTCGTTTGTTGCCGGACATGGAACAACGAACGAGCCACAGAACTATTCGTTCAGGGACAACGCAGTTTCATCGGGCAACTGGCAGTATCGTTTGAAGCAAGTTGATTTGGATGGAACAACACATTTCACCGACCCGATCAACGTCGGAGGGACGGCCGATGTGGACGAGAGTTCACCAAAGGAATTCACACTGAAGCAGAATTATCCCAATCCGTTCAATCCCGAGACGACGATGGAATTTTCGGTAGCTGTAAATGGTAGAGCAACGCTGGAAGTGTTCAACACACTGGGGCAAAGAGTTGCGACCCTCTTTGATGGTTTTGCAGAAACGGGGAGGGCTTATGCGGTGAAGTTCGGAGCGGAGTGCCTTCCGAGCGGAGTATTCTTCTATCGGTTGCAGAGCGGCACCCGATCAGCGAGCAGAAAACTTGTCGTTACGAAATGAGCTTGCATCCAATGTACATTCACTATTGATACCGAAAGGCGAATACATGACAAGAAATCGATTCTTCATCTATGCACTAACGTTGTTTTCCGTTCATGCGATGTACGGGCAAGCGCTATTCAAAGCCCCAATTACTGTCAGCAACGGAACCATTGTCCATACTCTGCAGATTGGTGTCCATGGTGATGGACCGGGCGGGACCTTGCTGGACAACACCGCAGGCGTCGATTTCGATTCGACATTTGGTGATTTCCGGGAGGTATCGCTGCCTCCTGCACCTCCGCCCCCATACGCTTTCGACGCGCGCCTCGTTACTGTTCCCGGGAGGTCTGCAACATTCCCGACCGGCTTGGGTGCAGGGGTTTCCACTGATTATCGCGGTTTCGCCAACGCAGCGCAGGTGGATTCGTTCAAGATTCTCCTTTCGGGAGAAAGCCTGGACTCGAATGCCACCACCATATCGTGGCCCGACAACCTGGGACTGTTCGGTACGAGCTGGACGATCAAGCCGCAAACAGGAACTGAATGGCCGGCGACTAACATGCTTGTTTCCACATCGCTTGATCTGCCCGCGCAAGTTTCGGAGCGGCGAATCATCATCGTCAAAGTCGGCGCATCGGGCGTGACGAATGTGCAATACGTGAACGATAACGCGCCGACCAGTTTTTCACTTTCACAGAACTATCCAAACCCGTTCAATCCGTCGACGACTATTCGATACGGACTTCCGCGCAACTCGTTTGCCACGTTGAGGGTGTACAATATACTTGGCCAATTGGTAGCCCAACTTGTGCATGAGCAGCAATCAGCCGGCCATCATAACGTGGTATTCAATGGAAGTAGACTAGCATCAGGCGTTTATCTCTATCGACTCCAAGCAGGCGATTACGTAGCCACGAAGAAGCTCATGCTGCTGCGCTGACCTGTGCAGAACAAAATGAAGCCTTGGCCTTTCACTTAGGTCGGGGCTTTTCTTTGCTTGACAATACGACACATCTCTTGCATGCTTTCTTAGCACAACAAGGAGGCCTACCTATGCGAACACTTGAACAAATCCATAGAGAATTCGAAGAGCAATACCGGAAGAATGTGAAACCAATTGATGATAGACTAGCACAACTCAAAGCAGAACTAGCCGCAGCAGTCGCTGAAGGTAACACCTGACCGGTTCGAACCACGAGGAGTGAAAGTACTCCAGTACTGGGGTGTGTTCGTTGTTAACAAGTCCAGGCCGATAGCGTTATTCGAGAAGCATGACGTCGCGGTGATGTTCAAGGAGTTTCATCCCGACACCCCGCATAAGAGTTCTTAGTGCTTGCGCTATCCTTCCGTTGCGCCCTATAACTTTTCCGATATCGTCCTTTGCAACCTGAAGTGTGAAGATGAGTTTATCTTCTACGGGTTTCATATCAATGATGATCTTATCCGGTTCATCGACCAGATGCTCAACAGTATACTTGAGAAAGTCACGCATGAGTAGCTCCGTGTAGGTGGGTTCGACTTGATTCAGAATAACTAACAGAGACATGATGTGCAAGAGAAGGCTTGCCACCCTGCAGTTTGCCAAGCCCTAGAGGGGTACCGATATCCACTGCGAAACGTCGGCCGCCATCGCCTCCAACACTTCTTCATGCAATATTGGAGAGCACGAGCTAAGAAGGTTACCACCATGAAGAAGTGAGGAACGATTGCCTGCAAGGTCGGTGACGACACCGCCAGCCTCCTGAACACACGGAATAATTGCCGCAATGTCCCACGGCTTCATGACTGTATCTATTGCCGCATTGATCTTGCCGCGACAGACAAGTGCGTGCTGAATGCAGTCACCGCCGAACTTGAATTTGCGCGCCTCCTTGATGATGCGTGTCAGATTGTAGGGGATAGTGTTTGGATGAAGCTGGATGTCCGAGCCATGCGGACCCGACGCACACACGGTTGCATCACTCAGGGAGCAGTGCTCAACAACGTGAATTTGTTGTATTCCACCATCCGCTCCTTTGAACCAGCAGCCGATTCCTTTTGCTGCGTAGACGGTTTCACCCAATGCAGGAAAATGGATTACTCCCAGAAGCGGCTCGACATCTTCGCATAACGCGATTAGCGTTCCGAAAATCGGAACCCCCAACGTAAACCACGCTGTCCCATCGATCGGGTCGAGAACCCATGTTCGATGTGAGTACGGTGGATGTGAGTAGCCAAACTCTTCGCCCAACACGGCGTCGTGCGGAAAGTGTTCGTTAATCATCTGTCGCATCGCCAGCTCGGCAGCGCGATCAGCGTCGGTCACTTCTGTTCCATCGGACTTGTATGTGACTGCGCTGTTGTGAAAGCGCGGGAGAATTTCCCGTGCTGCTCCTTCTGCTAACGCGAGACCGAATGCAAGTCGCTTGTGCAGATCATCCATAATTCTCAATGTTGATTGTGTGGTAGAACTCCGGTACAAAAATAGAAAACCATCTTCATCCAAGCATAAACTTGCTGTTATCGATGTATGAAGATGTTCAGATGAGAATTCTCAAGCGGACAGGTTCCAACGGAAGCTCAATCTGAGTTTCCTGCGCCACCGTTCGGTGAGGGATGATCCCGCCGTCTTCAGCAAGAACGCAGCGAACAACAGCCGGAACTTGAAGTACCAGAGATGCTGGCAGGCTGTTGTTGTGAGCCATAAGCGATATGTCAGCATGCACAGCGGTTGCCTCGCAACGAACTCGAACGCCCAGGCTGCCCCCGGGAATGGGAACGCGTTCGATTGCGAATGCTTCACCCGGTGAAAACCATTCGACTGGAATACCCGAAAGCAGAATGAGGTCGCTCCGGCCACTGTCTGGTCGCTTCCGTTCGAACACGAATGCGTCGCGGAGCGCCAGCACAACTTCTGCGGCAGCCCACCCGTGATGTCCATCGCCCATGCAGCCGCCGCGTGTCGCAGGGTGTATCGCTTCGGGAAAGTTCATCGTAGGAGAAGCGAACGAGCAGACGGTCGCAAAGACTCTCCAGAATTGTTCTCTCTTTCCGGCATACAGCCAGGAATGCGCTATCTGCAGTGTGAGATAGACATTCATTCCACTATGAATGAAATCCTGAAAGAACATGCCATTGACACTGAATCTCTTTTCCAGCAGATCCAGTGTGGTAATGAGCCGGGGATCGGTTGGATGAAAAAGCTGAAGTGGGTACCATGCGCAAATCGATCCGATCATGCCGCAGTCAATGCCACGGAGAGGCCCGGCGGTAATAGCTTCCGTGCCGTGTTGCATGCTGGCGAATGTGATTGCCGCGACAGTCGCGCCCCGATATGAAGAGAGCAAGTCGCTGATCTGGTCACGCTCGCTCCCACGATCAAGTCTCTGACAGATCCCGACAAACGCATCAAGTCCGGCAAGTGACCAGAGGTTATCCCAAAAATAGTAGTCCGCATGACCGAGATGCTCGGCGCTCAATCCTCGCGGCAGTAAGCCGTGATACGGTTTGCCTTCGGTCGCGTGTGTTGTTAGCCGCTTGGCGTCAATCCATTTCGTCGCTCGAACGAACGATGGAAATAGATCTTGCAGGAGAGTCGTGTTAGTGGTGAGCCGTGCGTGCTGCCATGCCGTCCACAACGCCTGCCCGTTGGAATCCCACTCCCCCTGCTGGGATCGGAAGTAGCCCGCGCTGCTCTGCTTGTCCGGGAAGTGTCGAAGGATCGGTTCTGTGAAGTGTGAGAAACCTGTTGCGTCGAGAGCGTAGATCATGTACGCAGCGTCGCGAAACCAGAACTGGTGATACGTCGATGGTCCCGGCGTTATGGAGTTGACATCTACCAACAAGAGTAATGTCGAGAGCGAAGCTCTGAAGAGTGAATTAAGCCGTTCGTCGGGAGTGGTTAAGGCCGTGCCACTTGAGAGAAGTTCATTCCACGTTTGAGCGGGCTCGACGCTGCTGTTATCCCAATGGACAGACGTTTCCCGGAGGGGACATCTTGCCTCAAACGTGCGACCCTCTGATAGAGCGAGAGTTGCTTCGAACCCAATGGCGGCAGTCGCTAGCCCAATGTTACAATGTGCAGTATTTCGATTCGTTCGTCTCATGGTCTCGTCAAGGAAGTTTCCGCAATCTCCCTCTTCATAAGTCGAGCACTGGACAACACTGGGGCTTGTGGAAAAATGGAGTTGGTGCTTCTGATTAATAACAAGAGTCCTCTCTCGCGGCTCATACTCAATGTCCTGCACAAGGCTAACTCCTTCGGGATTGAATGGCCGAAGAGCGAAGAATAGTGTGCAGCGTGCTGACCTTGTACTTCGGTTGCGAACCAGCGCTCGATGTACGAGTTCTGTTTTGATAACGAATGTTGTCAGCGTCAGAGTAATGTCCGCTATCTCAAAACTCGTTTCGACCACCGGCATGTCGCCGATGAGCCGCTGACGCACGGTGTCGGCTTTCGATGGAAAGAATATGGAGCCATTGACCATCACCCACGTATCGACCGACCAGCCGTCGCGCAATGGTGTCACCATGCCTCGCGGGTCGACTACCGGTTCGATGGGACATTCCATACTTCCGACCGCCGTCCAATTGCGATGGGTGAGGTTCATCGAAAGTCCGAGATGAGAACGGGGAATGAATGCTGGTGAGTGCGGCGAGTATTGTTGTTCCGCCCAAAAGGGAAGAATCCACGATCGCATTGTTTGCAGGAGCGTGAAGTTCAACAGTCCCCGCGACAGTTGGATCATGTTCAACGGAACAAGTTCCGTCGGAAGGGTCTCCTTGCCAAGGCCGCTGACTTCATTGGCTTTCTTGAAGAGCGTTATCGCAAGTTGGGGGACATTAAATCTGCGGGCAATCCATTCTACCGTCGTCTCAACAATTGTCATCGGAGTGTAGTGTTGTTCCAAAGGGCTCACAGTAACGGCGAAAATATCCTAAGAACAACGGAGACATACAACTTACAACCGCAAACTTAACCGAGAATTTACCTGCAGCCAATATCTGCATCAAACACCGATTGTATCTTGTGGGTGAAATTTCCTGGTGGGTATCGAAGGAGAGAACTATGAAAGTAGCAGCATTTTTTCTTATCGGCGTCGTGATTCTGGCAGCCGAATATCTTGCAGGACGGCGCAGGGCGGCAAAGCGATGAACCGCTCACCTCGCGTCGCGTACTTTGCAGGAACGATGCGCCCCGGGCACGATGGGGTGACACGCGTACTCTATCATCTGATCGACTATCTCGTTGAGCATCGGATCGAGCATGAGTTTTTTTCTCCCATAGTACCAACGCAGGATGAACAGCAGACTCGATTTCACGCTATCGCATCCGTTGTATTTCCACTCTACAAGGATTACAAATTTGCCCTTCCGGGAACGCGGCATTTCGAGGAAGAACTCCTTGCTTTCGATCCCGATATCATCCACATCAATAGTCCGTGTTCGCTCGGCTACGCGGCAGTGACATTTGGTCGTCGCTACAGCGTGCCTGTGGTTGCGACCTATCATACGCACTTCGCCAGCTACGCAAAGTATTACAACATCAGCATGCTGGAGACACTCAGTTGGAAGTATATTCGGTCGCTGTACAACAAATGCCAACGGGTGTTCGTCCCGTCGCAACCGATTTTTGATGAACTCACGGCCCGCGGCTTGAATACAATCGAGTTCTTGCCTCACGGCGTGGATACCAACGTGTTCAACCCGAGTTTCAGATCTACCGAGTGGAGAAGGCGGGTGGGAGCGGAATCGAAGCACCTCCTTCTGTTCGCCGGTCGCCTCGTGTGGGAAAAGGACCTGAAGACTCTGGCAGAAACATACAAGGTGCTCATGGCAAAGCGCAACGACGTCGTTCTTGTCTTGGCAGGCGACGGTCCGATTCGTGGCGAACTTGAACGCATGATGCCGGAAGCGCGTTTCCTCGGACATCAATCCAAACACGACCTTGCCACGGCGTACGCATCAAGCGATGTCTTTGTCTTCCCATCGACGACGGAAACATTTGGCAATGTTACGCTCGAAGCCATGGCATCGGGTCTGCCGGCGGTGTGTGCGCGAGAGGGGGGAGCGTATGGCATTATCGACCACGGACAAACGGGACTTGTGGCGGCCCCTCGTTGTCCGCATGACCTTGCAGGCCACATTGAGTACTTGCTGGACTCGCCGGAGCGACGCGAATCGATGAGCCGGGCCGCGCTTCGTTTTGCGCAACAGCAACAGTGGGGCAATATTTTTGACAGACTATTTCAGAGCTATGACGATGTTATTCGAGAATTCTCGCACACCATACTCCGGGGGAGTGATGAACCGACAGTGCACTATCGCCCATCTCTCAGACCTGCAC
>CAYJNF010000023.1:760-15980 GCA_964370915.1 uncultured Chitinophagales bacterium | reverse complement strand
GCGTTCAGCTTTTCGACGTTGCCTTCCTTGGGGCGCGCGAACTCTGGCTTGCGGTACGAGAGCGTGACATGGTTGCCAGCGTCTGCAATCGCATTTGCCGTCTCAATTGCGGAATCACCTCCCCCGACAACCAGCACCTCTTCATTCTGATGATCGTGCGGATCAAACAGACGGTTGTACACTTTGGGAAGATTCTCCCCCGGAACATTGAGCATGCGCGCATTGCCGGATTTCCCGATGGCAAGAATCACTCTGAATGCCTTGTACGATCCCTTCTTCGAGACAACTTCGAATACATCTCCCTTCTTCCTGATCACATCAACCATTTCCCCTTCGCTGACGGGAAGTGGTAACTCGGTAATCTGACTGTGCATATCGTCGAGAAGACTTTCTTTCGTTCCGTCGTTGATCTTCAGCGTTGCCTGCTGTTGAAGTGACGCCGGTTCCGAATAGATTGGCTTGCCCTTGGGGAAATTGACAACCGTGGAGAATTTCTGTGCAGACTCGAGGATGAGGAACTTGTAGCCGCGCTTCAACAATTCGATGCCGGCGGAAATTCCGGAAATGCCACCCCCGATAATCAGAACATCGTACACGTTGTCGGCGAGGGATTTCCGCTGTGCCTGGAATTGAGCATCAGACGATAACGTGTCGATGATTTTCTTGCCGCTTTCTGCCGCAAGTTTGAGCAAGGGAATGCCGGTGAGATCGCCAATAACATAAATCCCCTTTACCGACGTTTCGCCCTTTTCATCGATCTCGGGAAAGCGATCAACGATACCGGTCGGGTTACCTTTTTGGAGCCAACGAAAATACTGTGAGATGAGATTCATGAGAGTCCCCATGTGTGTTGCAGATCAGCGACATACAATACGGAATGAATCTACCAAAGGATGTTCACGAAGCGGTCACAACTGTATTGCGATGTTGATTGAATGGTGGATGAATCCAGCGGAGGAAAGGGCAGGCGATCACCCCGCCCTTTCGAGAGCCTCCAGCACAATGCCTGTGGTGATCACTTCCGGCAGCACAATCGGTTCAGTTGGCTTGCCTTTGGGAAACACGACGTAAAGCGGAACTCCGGAGCGGCCGAATTTGGCCAACAGTCTGGTGATCGTCTCGTTGCGCGTTGTCCAGTCTGCTTTCATCGTGACGATGTTCTTCTGTTTGAGCGCATCGATCACGCTCTGGTCAGCGAGGACGGATTTCTCGTTCACCTTGCACGTCAGACACCATTCAGCAGTGAAGTCGATAAAGACGGTCTTGTTGTCTTTGAGGTGGGTTTCGAGTAGCTCAAGCGTAAACGGCTGCCATTCGATCTTGCTGGATGATCCCGACGTCGAAGTTACTTCGGCTTGCGCGGTACTCGAAAGCAGATCGCGGGCTTTCAGTATGTCGCCGATGAACAGCATGTATCCTGCAACCACGAGCACGAGGGCAAATCCCCACGTTGCAAAATACCGGACGCGGGTTGCGGTAAGTGTTGCAAATCGCCCGACCATCCAACATGCGATCCCAACGAACAAGAGGAATGCGCCAGTCCAGATCACGGCTTCCATTCCAAGCTGCGATCCGAGAACCTGCAACAGCCAAAGCAGTGTCGCCATCATCAGGAAGCCCATGAACTGCTTTGCCGACACCATCCACTCGCCAGGCTTTGGAAGAAACTTCATCCACGCCGGTTTCGTGGTGAGAATGAGATAGGGCAATGCCATTCCGAATGCGACTGCTGCAAACAGCAGAAGAATGATGTACGCTGGCTGGGAAAACGCAAACCCCATCGCCGAGCCGAGAAATGGTGCCGTGCATGGCGTTGCGAGAATCGTGGCGAACACACCTTCGGCAAATGGCGCGAGGAATCCATGTTTCTCGCCATCCGTCTTGGATGCGACTGAACTCACCCCGCTCACCGCGAAACTCGGAACAGTAATCTCGAACACACCGAAGAGGCTCAATCCGAATGCGAAGACGATCGTGCTCATCGCGATGACGAACAACGGCTCCTGGAATTGGAATCCCCAGCCCACCGATTCGCCAGCAGATTTAAGCACGAGTACAATCAGGGCAATAGCAAGAAACGACGCAAGAATTCCCAGCGAGAAAAACCAACCAAGTTTCCTGATCTGTCGGGGTTCGTTCCCTGCCATCTTCACCAGTCCAAATATTTTCAACGCGATGACCGGAAGTACGCATGGCATGATGTTCAGCAGCAATCCCCCAATGATGGCAAAGAAGATGTACATGTACAAAGGCTGCTGCGACTGCGCCGTTTCGATTGTTGTGAATTTCTGATCAAAGAAACTGCCACCCGATTGCGCCGATGCATCCGGGGAAATTCCGGTAAGTGCTGCACAGAATTCGTTTGACAGCGGAATCTCAATCGACGACGCCTTTTTCGCCTCTCCCACCAATTGATAGACGACAACCCCTTTGAGCGTCTTCGGGCCTGCTACTTTTTCTTCGGAAGAAAGTCGAACGGTCAGTTGCACAGATGAGTTGTTGCCCGTGACAGTTGTACGGCTGACGCTGATGCGTTCAAGCGACTCAGGATAGAAATCCGGGACGATATCGGATTTCACAAGTTTCTTTCCCTGAGCACTCAGTGCAAGAGTCACGATTCCATTCTTTGCTTCGGATGACAGCGCAAACTCGCCCGTGCTTGTGAATTGACCAGGAATCTGTTGACGATATTTTTCGAAAAGGTCCTGATGATGTTTTTCAGACGGCGATGACGTCACTGGGAGTTGCAGCTGTACCGACGCTTCGCCCGGTACACACAACTTCTCACATTCGAGCCAACTGATCTCAGCCTTCAGCATCACGGTGGAGCCGGCAGTGAGATTCGATGGAGGCGTAATCTCGACAAGAAGCATGGTCTCGTCCTCGTAGCCGTACGTCAGCACGTCGCCGCTTTCGTTGTACTTGTGCGGCAGCGGCCACTGGATTTCGCCCGCCGTGAATCCTTCCGGCAACTTCCAGGCAATCTCTGTTGGCAGACCGGACTCACCCGGATTCTTCCAGTAGGTATGCCAGCCACGGTCCATCTTCATGAGTGCCCCGACCGTGAACGGCACACCTGGCTGCACGCTTTTCGCTTCAGAGAGCAGCGTTACTTTCGTATGATGACCAGCCTTGGCAGGAGACGACTTGACTGGCTGGAGTTGAGAGTGGGCGGCGCCGGCTGCAACAAACAGGGCAACAAATAGATAGATTGTAATCTTCGTAGACATAGAATAAATCCAAACTGCATAAGATGTTATGAGGACTATTCTATGGTAGCCAAAAGGGACTGAACAAACAAGAAGAGGAGCGGCGGAGATTCCCCAACAAGAACCCTTGGAATTAAGAGACACACCACCAATATGCCAACCGCGCGTTTCTGAGGCCAGATTCCTTGTGAGAGATTCGGGAGATGTTGACCTCTATTTCTTTCCTTCACGATGAAGGAAATTGTTTTTCCATCGCTTGCGTATCAGGAGAACAAGATACACAAAGATGAACAAGCCAAGCGCACTGATCAGAAGCAGGTTGCTCGCAAAGAAGTCGATATAACTTGGATCTTGTTGCACGGAGGACCTAAGATTGGCGGAAACGTCAATGGCTGTTTACGACCGGAGCGAGAGATTGTTGCTGATAACGTGGAATAAATATAGGGATGAAATGGAGATGAATCAAGATTGTCTCGTGATCAAAGTTCTATCCACCGATCAAACAGTTCCTTCAGCGCGGCGTCGGAAAATTTCGGCCTGGCGTATACACCGCCTTTCATACGTTGACGCAGGGCTTCATACATGCTCACCGCGCACGCAACAGAAATGTTGAGGCTCTGAATCATCCCCACCATCGGAATGATGAAGTTGCCGTCTGCTTTTGAAGCAGCTTCTTCCGATACGCCGCGGTGCTCATTGCCAAACACCAACGCGACTTTCTGCGTCAGGTCAAGATCATAGAGCGACACAGCACTCGCCCCAAGGTGTGTGGCGTAGATCGTGAATCCCTCCTGCCGAAGAGTCGAGTAACATTCATCGACAGCTGTATGCTTCCGCCGCTCAAGCCACTTGTTCGCGCTGGAAGAGCTTTTTTTCCCAATCCGGGGAAATTTTTCGAGATTGTACAGCAGCTCCACCTGCATTACACCGACTGCATCGCACGAGCGGAACACAGCGCTGACGTTATGCGGATCATGGATGTTTTCCATAACGACGGTCAGGTCAGGCTGACGCTTGCTCAACACTTCCCGCACTTTTGCCGTGCGTCGCTCGCTACGCAGCATTGTCAGCTCCCTTCGTCGAGTTCACAACCACGCTCGCTTCCGTCTCCTTCTGAATTTGAAGGATGATGATCGCAAAAATGACGAGCGCGGCACCGAGCAGCTGAACAACCGACAATCGCTCACCCACAAACAATGATGCTGTCGCGATAGCAACAACCGGTTCAAGCGTGCTCGTGATGATGGCTCGTGTCGGAACAAGGTAATGCAGACCGGAAGAAAACAGCAGGTTCGGAATCAACACGGAGGTCATTGCAAGAAACGCCAGCGCAAGCCACGTTGTGCCGGTGGCGATCTGATCGGGCAATTGCCATGGGGGGGTGATCGTCGACCAGAAGAGTCCGGCAAAGGTTATCGAATAGAAGCTTACCGTCCATGCACTGTGGGATGCAACGAGATGGCGCGTAAGAATTGTCATGAGCGAAAACGATATAATCGATCCGATTCCCGTCAATAGTCCCAAAGACGAGATTTTCATGGTGGAGAAGTCCAGACCGGTGACCGCGAGAACGCAGCCTAACAACGACAAGACAACAGCAATTGCTTTCACCGCCGTGAATCGTTCTTCTTTCGTCAGAACCTCGTACGCCATAACGAAGAGTGCTGCCGTGTATTGAATGGTGATGGCAGTTGCGACGGTGCTTTCCTTGATGGTAAAGTAGTATGTGAAATTTGCGCCGGCAAGGCCGAGTATGCCCAACACGGCAAGGCGCCAAAGAACCTTCGCCCTGACACGCAACGTGTGGCGTGAAAACAGAAGAAGGAACCCGAGCATGACAATAGACGAGAAGGTCGAGCGTGTCTGAACGAGCAGAAGTGTGTCGAGCTGTTGGTTGAGAAGGAACTTTGCGAGCGTGGCCGAGGCACCCCAGAATACCGCCGCGCCGACGATCATTGCATAACCCTTAAGGTCTTTCATCAGGCAGGCGAATCATCACTATGAAGTTCATCCAGACGATCCGCTTCGCGGTGACACTCTTCAGCTTTCTCATTGTCGCCAGCGAGTTCATAGAAGTAGGCAAGGCGTTTGTAGAGAGCTTTGGGGTGTGTTACATGCTGAAGACCGGACTTCAGGAAATCAATCAGACTTTGAAGCGGCGGAACATTCAAATCGGGATCGTAACAATCGCACGCATCAAGATATGGATCTTGCTCGGCGGGTCGGGCCGCAGCAGCCTTTTGAAAATAGAAAAATGCAAGATCGTAGTTGTCGTTGGTGGAATAGGTCACCTCGAACACGTTTGCGAGCCAGCAGTAAATATCGTACGCAACATCGGGAAATTCTGCCGCAAGCTTCTCACCAAACAACCGGATTTCGTCAGCAGTGAGTGAGCTGTTCCAGAATAGCAACCGATACAATTCAACGTCACTAACCCTCTGCTTGATCGCTTCTTCGAATGCATCGAATATTTCATTGAAATCCGAGGACTCGGCGAAGCAACGACGTATCTCTTCGATGGTGTGCGGGTGCATGGATTGAGATGGAAAAATGACGGTGTAGGATAACGAACCCATATCAGAAAATCAACCCGCGAACGCAAAACGGGCAGCCCTCAGCCCTCAGGGTTGCCCGCGCATTTTGCCCGCAAACGCGGTGGTCAACGCACAATCAACATCCGCTTCGTGTCCACCATCGAACCTGACTGCAAGCGATAGATGTACACCCCGCTTGCGAGCGATGATGCGTCAAATGTTCTTGAGTAGTATCCTGCGGGCAGGACTTCACTTGCCAAAGTCGCCACTTCTCTCCCAAGTAGGTCAAATACCTTGAGCGAGAGGAATGTGGAATTGGATCGGTGACCCGACCCGTCGGGAATCCGGAATTTGATTGTCGTTGTCGGGTTAAATGGATTAGGGTAGTTTTGCTCCAGGCCAAACGCAATCGGTCGGCGTTCGAGTTCATCTGTCGCGGTTGCGCCGCTGGGCTTGTACACAAAGCCGAACGAATCAACACTTGCCGTGGAATTCCATTCATCCCGGGCCGTCACGTTCCAGACGTACGTCTGGCCTGATTGCAGACGCGCAAGATTCGCGAAGAGTGAAACGCTATCCGTCGCATTCCACGCAGTGTCAATGCCGGCACCGCGCAGGCGAACCTCATACCAATGAGGGTCGCTGATGAGATCGGCGGTCTTCGTCCAGCGGAATGTCAGCGATGTTGCAGAACGGACGGTGTCACGATTTGCCGGCGAGAGAAGCTGGACTTGCCGGCGCGGCGCGAGTTCGCTAAACCTGAAAATCCACAGCCCGGTAGAGCCGTCGCCGATGATCACTTTGCCGGAAGGAAAATACGGATAGGTCTCCCACGCGAGACTGTTCGTTGAAGTGCGATACCCTGCCGCGAGAGTGGGCTGTGTCGGATTGCCGATGTTCACCACTTGAAGTCCGTAACCATTGTACCACGCGCAGTACGCATAGTCACCGCGCACGTGGACGTTGTGAATTGTGGATGTGGGATTCACCGTGAATGTTGCCGTCGTCGCAGTGGGGATTGTCGGCAGATGACTGATGTCCCACACCTTGAGATCTTTCTGTGTCGTGCCGATTTCGTCCGTCGTCAATGCATAGCGCCGATCTCGGGTCACCCACGCGTTATGCGTTCCCGATCCTGAATAAGCGATTCTCCCGACCGTCTGCACACTCGCTTTGTTCCTCGCGTCCGCGATAATGAGACCACCACCCGAATAGATTGCCGAGCCGTAGATTGTATCACGCAGAACATACGTATCGTGGAGATACTGCGGCTGATACTCACTGACAAACTGCGGGCTTAGCGGATCGTTTCGTAAATCGAAAATCAGGGTTCCACCCGGCGACCAGTTGGCACATCCGTTCAGATACATGAACCCGCCGGTGATAGTGATCGTATGCGACTTGTTGATATTCTTCGTCCCGCTCGAGTATGCGAACGTGCGAACAAGTCGCGCCGTGTCAGGCAGTTCCGAGAGATCGATGATCTGAACTCCTGCGCCTGTCGAAGCTTCCGTCACGATGTAGGCATACTGTCGGTAGGTTTTCATTTCCCGCCACGTGCTGTTCGGTCCCACGATATGGGTGACAACTCTCGGATTGTTGTCGTCCGTGATGTCCACAATCGACGTTCCGCCTGAGGTGCTGCCGCTGCCCGATCCCGTGATGCCGACAAGAGCATACTCACGACCATCCGGAGCCGTGTATCCCCAAATGGCGGAAAGTCCGGTGCCCGGTCGCGGGTGAATGTGTCGCAGCGTGTCCAATCGCGGTTGGGCGACGGCAGATACTGCACACGCCAACGCAAGCAAAATACATTTCAGCGATCTGTTCATAGAACTCCATGCATAAAAGTGACTATCGAAGAACAATCATTTTCTTAGTTTGGATATACGATGCGGACGAGAGTCTGTAAAGGTACACGCCGCTTGGCAGCTGAGCAGCGTTCACCAGCACTGTCTGGATACCGGCATCGCGCGTTTCATCGATGAGAGTCATCACCTCTTCACCCAGTGCATTGTACAGCTTCAACGAAACATGCGATCGTTGCGGCAGACTGTACTCGATCACGGTTGTCGGGTTGAACGGATTGGGATAATTTTGCGAGAGTGAGAATTCCACTGGCGCTTTTGGATCTGTTCCGGAGTGTGTGGATGATGATGATTTGTAGATGAGTTGAAATGTGTCGCGACTCGATACTTCGGAGTACTCATCGTTGATCCACACATGCCATCGATACGGTTGCCCGTTTTGCATGCCGGCAAACGGAGCAATGGCAATTGACGTGTCGCGAGTTTTGACAAGTGTATCCAATCCGGGTCCCCACATGTGCAGCTCATAGTAATGCGGATCTTCCGATTGGTTTGCGGATGATCGCCATCTGAACGTTTTCGTTTGCGCTTGCGTAAAGGTATCCTGAGATGCCGGTGCAATCAGCGGAGAACGCAGACGAGGGGCGAGGCCATTGAACCGGCAAAGATACAATCCCGTCTGCATATCCGATCCAATCCACCGACCGGAAAAGAAATACGGATACACACCCCAGCAGCCGTTGTACCCTCCTCCGGCAGCGGGATACGTATCATACGCGCCGGCCTCCGTCGGGGCAGCAGGATTGTGAACGTCAACCACACGCATCCCCGCGGTGTAGTGGGAAATGTACAGATAGTGTCCGCGGCCATGGACGTTGTGGATGATGTCGGATGGAGTTGCACCGTATTGGGCCACAGGCAGATAGGGCGGGCCTGAGCCGAGATTTTGCATGTCCCAAACTTTGAGATTGTTCACCGAACCGATCTCATCGGTAGTAAACGCGTATCGCCCGCTTACGGCAGCCCAGGCATGGTGCGTACCGCTTCCCGTGTAGGAAATTTTTCTTAGGAGAACGGGATTTGCTTTGTCACGAATATCGGTAACGTACAATCCACCGCCATTGTAGATTGCCGCGCCGTAGAGTGTGTCGTTGCGAACGTAAGAGTCATGGATATACATCGGCTCATACTCGCCCACGAATTGAGGATTCGTCGGATCGTTCTTCAGTGAGAAGATCACCATGCCGCCGGAAGACCACCCCGATGAACCGTTCAGATATAGAAATCCATCGGCGAGCGTAACCGTATGAGATCGGGTGATGTTTTTGGATCCGCTGGTGAACAAAAACTCGCGCACGAGCAGACCTGAGGTATCGGGAAGGCGGGACATATTGAGAATCTGTACGCCCCGGCCACCTTCCGAAACGATGTAGGCAAAATTCTTGTAGGTTTTGAATTCGCGATAGGCATAGGAGGCGGTGTTGCCCGGAATGAATGCGATCTCGCGAATAGGAGAGACATTGAGATCAACTATCGAGGTGCCTGTATAACAACCGACGAGCGCGTATTCGCGACCGTCGGGCGAGACCCAGCCCCAGCAGCTGGAGAACCTTGTGCCCTGGCCCGACAACCCATGCGCCCGATTGAGCGTGTCGAGAAGTGTAACGCCGTTGGGCTGCGATTGCATTGGCGGCGCGAGTGCAAGCATAAGCCCTACTATCATCGCCACTAGGAATGTCACCGTAGAGAGTCGTCTCACAGTCACCTCATAAATGAGTATGTAAATGAACGGGTAAACCAACAGTAACTTTATCGCTAAAACCGCAGGACACTGCAAGTCTCAGTCGCGTACGTCCACACGCGTCAGAACCTCACTTCACCAGCATCAGCTTCTTCGTCTGAACAAACGTTCCGGCTTGCAATCTATAAAAATATATCCCCGATGCAAAGTTCCTTCCATCGAAGGAGATTTCGTATTCACCCGACTTCAGCTTCTCGTTCACAAGCGTCGCGACTTCTCGACCGAGAACATCATACACCCTTAATGTTACCCAATTATCAATTGGCAATTGATAATTGATAATTGTCAACGGATTGAATGGATTGGGATAGTTCTGGCCGAGCGAAAACTCTTGCACCACCGCTGCAGGGTTCTCCTCCACACCAACGAGAATCGAATCGGTACCGCCAAACTGATAGTACCGCGCAGAGAATTCCTGCAGATACTGATTTGTGATGTTACCGTCGCGCACGATCACGGTATTCTCATTGTTAAAGTTCTCGGCGGAACCGGACCAGTTGTGTGAACCGGTGAGCGTGACTGCATTCCAGGCCGGGTTCTCTGCGTCAATGATGCTGTATTTGTGATGGAGCAATCCGGTGGTGCCGCTCGGCTTCAGGCGAACGTCGACTCCGTTGTTCCGCAAGTACCGGTACTGCGAGCCGGTATCCGTGCTGTCATCGATGTCGCCGCGCACTTTTCTGCCGGCATTCTTCTGATTGAGCAACGCCGTTGCAATGCCGCTGCGCGTCAAGGTCAGCAATTGAAAACCGACAGAATGTTCCGCTCTGCTGATCTCATTCACGATTCGTGCATCCGCTCCATCGCTCGGGCTGAAATAGACTTCAACAGGTTTTCCTCCGACAACAAACTTGTGGGGCGTATTGTTGAGCTTGCGGGCGCCAAAACGCGAATTCGAGGCATTCGGAATGTCGCCATCACTTCCCCACATCTCATTGAATTCCATTGTATAGGCATTCGCCAGTGCGGCGTCCTGAAACTCAATCGCATTCTGGAAGTCGTTGTTGGTTCCCGGATCCGTCGGATTCCACGATCCCGTCCACACCCAGATGCTTTCCGGCGCGCCGCCACGACCATCAATAACAAAAAACTTGTTGTGCATCAGGCCGGCCCCGTTATTCAGCGGATCATACTTGTCCGAAATCAGTAGAATGCCGTTGCCGAAGATAAACGTAAACGCGTTTGTGTTCTTGTTGTCGTCTTCACATATGGCGCGCACTTTCACCCCGCGATTTTTCGCGGCAACGAGTGCATTGGCGATCTCTGTGCCCGGCTGACCGCTCAGACTGTACAGGGCAAGATCGATCGAACGCTTTGCACCGGAGATCCGCGTGATGAGACGTTGTGTGAAGTTCTGGTTCCCCAAAGCCGGTTGATACCACGCGAGATTCGTGTTGACACTCTTGTTAAAGTACGCGTTGACCGCGCCGGAGCTTTGTGAGGGCGACGCGGTGCTTGCAACAAAGAGTGATGCAAAGCTTGTGTCGGGACCGGCGACAGAGAACGCCCGAATGTAGTAGACGGTGGCCGGAAGGAGATTCGTAAGCGTAATGTTGTGACTCGTCTGCGGTGTCGCCGTTTCAACAGTTCCGAGCTCCAACGCCGCGGTTCTCCCGTAGCGAACGCCAGATGTGCCGTTGTGCTCGGTCGTCCAGGAAATTGTGAGCGCCGTTGGCAGGATGTTCGTTTCGGTCGGCGACGAGGCGATGACGGGCCCGGTGGAAATTTGATCGGCGAGAAAACGCGGCATGATTTGATAGCCGCCAATAAATGGTGCAGGAGAAATGAACTGACCTACGACCCCCACAAGATCAAATATCCCGCTCGGGATCGGCGTTCCAACCATATTCACGGCATCGTCGATACGGACCTGCGTACTGCCGGTCGCATCATTCAAAGTATAGTTTGTATTTGCCCAATTCCCCGCAGCACCAATGGTGACGGAGTTCAATCTGACGAGACGGCACTCGAACTGTTCAACTCCGCCAACGCCATCGTTGGCAATCTGGGTCGCAGTCACGACAAGTGGCTCGACGATGTTTCCCGCGCTCGCAATCGTGTGAAGCGTCGGATTCACGATCTCCGTCAGTCCGTTGAACGGCTGGACGAGACCCGACACGACGACCTCATCACCAAGAGTGACCACCGACGAAAACGATGAACCAAAGATTGCCAGACCTCCACTGTTGTCCTGAATGTAGGAAGGTCCGCCGAATTGATTTGCGACAGTCACAATGCCGCGCACCGTGACCAGCGTATTGTTGCGGAGCGGAACTCCGTTGGCGTCATTCGCCTGAATGGCAGAGAGCGGCAGCGGCGTGCTGTAAATGAATATCGAAGGTTGCGTACCAATCGGAAACAGGGAATCGGCGTGGGTCCCTGTGCGAATGTTGAAGACAAAGTTTGCCGTCGTATCTGCGGGAGTAATATTGTTGAGCTGCACGCTGAGGCTGTCGCCTCCCGAAAGACTCAAGTTCGAAACGACCACCGTATCTCCGGCAACGCTTGCCGTCGGTGTTCCTCCTCCAAGCAACACAACGTCGGATGTCGAGTGCGACCACGACCATGTGGTGGGAACCGCAATGCGGGCACGAACGAGCGCGTACGGACTTTGTCCGAACACGTTCACGGTCAGTGAATGACTTGCACCACCGGAAAGGGTCGAGGGTGTGAGGCTTGCTGATCCACGGCCGATTTGTCCGCCGGATGTACTCGCGTCCGTTTCCTGTCCCGCCGTGATCGACCACGGACCCACAAATGCCTGATCACGCGAGCCATCATCATTGAATGTCACCAGCGAGTCCACAAACCCCGTCGGCACGGCAATCTTAAATCCACCCGCTCCGTATGAGTACCCTTCCGTGATCGCATTGTCTTCCGTGCGATATGTACCCACCATGGCGCCGCCTGAGTACGCAACAATACCTTTGTTCACGGCTGGTGAAGTTGATCGGAAAATCCATCCACCCGTTCCTCCACCCACCATCGTCATCACGGCTACTGTTGTGGTCGCGCTTGTCAGGTTTGTGCTGGTTGCGCCGACCTTCGCTGCGCGGGCCGCAACTGTCACACCGAGAGTATTGTTGTGCTTTGCGTAAATCCAGCCCGACCAATTTCCGCCTGCGTCGATTGTCACGACAGGCTGATTGGCGTTGTTATATGCCGATGCGTTGCTCCATACACCTGTCGCGCTCCACATGTATTCGTTGTTGGTGCTATTGTAGAGTTTCAGATACGCCTGACTGGACGCGCCGGCTGTCCAATTCTGGATTCGTACAAACACGGCGTACGGATATCCAACGCTGCCGCTTCCCCCGGCTTCCGCGACAGCAGAAGGCATTCTCACGACGGTGAGCGTTGTCTGAGCATGAAGTAATGTGGTATGGAATGTTGAGCAGAGTAGAAAAAGGGAAGACCAAAACAAACGTCTTGCTAAAAACACTAGACTCTCCTAAAAGAACGAAGGTACAATCGTGGCAGAGGACAACCGAGGTGTGAGTCAAGATAGAGAAAACGAGATGCAGTATCAATAGCCGATGGCAACGCCCTCTTCACGCGGATCGGGAGCGCCGAGGAACAAGCCCGTCACGGGATCGATCATGAGCGCTTCGGCGCGCGCATTGTGCACCTGTGTGTGTTCGAGTGCGTATCCCATGTGTTGGAGATTGTGCATCACATCCTGCGAAACACTGTTGGTTTCATAGAAGATTTTATCGGGAAGCCATTGATGATGGATGCGCGGCATGTCCACGGCATCCTGAATGTTCATACCGAAGTCGATTACGTTCAGCAGAATCGTTGCCACTGCCGTTGTGATGCGGCTCCCGCCCCGTGCACCAACAGTCAGGAGGGGCTTGCCGCCCTTGAGCACAATCGTCGGCGTCATCGAAGAGAGCATGCGCTTGTTGGGCTCGATGGCGTTCGCATCGCCACCCATCAACCCAAACATATTCGGCACGCCGGGCTTCGCCGCAAAATCATCCATCTCGTTGTTCAGAAAAAATCCGGCACCATCAACAACCGTCTTGCAGCCGTATAACCCGTTCACTGTCGTCGTCACGCTCACCACGTTGCCGAACTTGTCCGCGACGCAGAAATGCGTTGTTTGATGGTGGTTCAACTCACGGGCAGTTCCCGGATGCAGGGTCGTGCTCGCAACGCCGTGCAGTGTATCAATTGATTTACGACGGGCTGAAGCGTACTCTTTTGAGATAAGTGCTTTCAGGGGAATCTTCACAAAATCGGGATCGCCAAGAAACTCCGAGCGGTCAGCATACGCACGCTGTGCGGCGGCAGCGAACAGATGAATTGTTTGAGAAGAGTTGTGCCCCTTGCTTTTCAGATCAAACTGTTCGAGCACATTCAGCATCTGGAGCAACACAACCCCGCCAGCGGAAGGCGGTGATGCCGTAATCACGTCGTAGCCACGATAGGTGCCACGCAACGGCTCTCGCTCGATCGCAGTGTAGTTTGCGAGATCTTCCTCTGTCATGATGCCGCCACCGCGCTGCATTTCAGCAACTATCTTCCCGGCAATATCACCTTTGTAGAAGCCGTCTCTTCCATGTGTCCTGATTTCGCGAAGAGTGTACGCAAGCTCCGGTTGCCTGAACAATTCGCCCTCCTGAAACGGAACGCCGTTCTTCGTGAAGATCTTCATGCTCGACGGATACGCTGCAAACTCTTCCACCGTTTCCCTGAGTCCTTCAGCGAGACGCTCAGACATTATCAAGCCCTGTTCGGCAATCTCGATCGGACGGTTGAGTACTGCTTGTCGGTTCATGGTTCCGAACTTCTCGAGTGCAAAGAGAAGTCCGGCAACGCTCCCCGGAACACCGGCAGCGAGAGGTCCATATTCGCTCTTCGTCGGAAGAAAATGTCCAGCCGAATCGAGATACATCGTGCGCGTTGCCTTGCCGGGCGCCTTCTCCCGAAAATCTACCATCGTGCACCTGCCGTTTGCAAGACGAATGAGCATGAATCCACCACCGCCGATATTTCCGGCTTCGGGAAACGTGACTGCAAGCGTGAACCCGACAGCAACAGCGGCATCGATTGCGTTGCCTCCCTTCTTCAGCACTTCAACGCCCGCAAGAGTCGCAAGCGATTCGGCAGATACCACCATGCCGTGCTTTGCCTTGACCGGCTTGCGCCATGAAGCTTGCAGCGTCCCCATTCCTGCCGGCAGACCTGGCGACAGAATCGAGAACGCTGCGCAGAGGAGAAGAAAATAGGCTTTCGAACGAATCATCATTCCCTAGAATGGCAAATCGTCATGAGGAGCAACAGGCGGCGACGACGACTCGCTTGTTGCCTGGCTGCCCGCGCCGGGTTCTGTTGCCGCAGCAGCGCGAGCACCACCACCGCCATCGAGCATGATCATGTTGTCGGCGACAATTTCGGTGATGTAGCGTTTCTGCCCGGTATTCTTGTCGTCGTAGCTGCGGGTTTGAATGCGACCCTCGATATATACCCGCTTCCCTTTCTTCAGCCATTCGCCGCAAATCTCCGCCAGCTTTCTCCACGCGACAATATTATGCCACTCCGTTTTCTCCTGTGTATTGCCGTCCTGGTCTTTCCACGACTCGCTTGTTGCAATACTGAATGTTGCAACGGCGACGCCGCTTGATGTGTAGCGCAACTCAGGATCTTTGCCCAAGTTGCCGATCAACATGACTTTGTTCAGACCTTTCGCCATACAACCTCCTTAACAATGAGTAGTAGTGAATAGAGAAATCAATTTCGTGGATCTGTCGTCGTCATAAGCCCGGTGGAGGTGAGGAAGTACACGGTTCCCCGGCTCAGTGCGAACGCTCGCGGCATTTCGTTTCCCGGAAGCGTGAGTTCGGCCGTTTGAATCAGCCGTTG
>CAYJNF010000023.1:0-750 GCA_964370915.1 uncultured Chitinophagales bacterium | reverse complement strand
AAAAGGAACAGCTTGCCGTCACACAAAACCGTGAGGCCCGTTTCGTCGGCGTAGATTTGAATCTGTCCCGAAAAAATTCCCTCGCCCAGCGTCCGGATGTAGTTTCCAAAATTATCAAACACAATTACGTCATTCCCATCCTGCACGTAGACCTTGTCACTCGGGCCGATCTCAATCTGACCCGGCTTCTTGAGTCTTCCTTTCCCCGCATCAAACCCGCCGAAGATCTTTTCGATCTTGCTGAAGCCATTGACTTTGAGGATGCGAAGATTCTCGCTGTCGCAAATGAACAGGTCGCCGAGACGTGAAATGGCAACATCCGTGGGATACCCGAAGCGTTCATCCGGGTTGGTCCGCTCCCGGGTTGAGAACGACGAAATGAATGCCAGATTGCGGTCGAACCGCTGGATGCGATGGTTGCCGTAATCTGCAATGAAAATATCGATGCCGTTCCGCGCCCATACGCCTGCCGGCTTGTCGAACTGATCATCGCCCCAGCCTGACCCGCCTATTTCAGCAATGGGTTTCTGGTCCTTCGACACGAGCCGGACCGTGTTCTTCTCACTGTCGAGAATAACAAATCGACCGTTGATATCAATGTCAAATCGCGTACCCGTGAGCGTTGAGGAATCGGGCAGTTGTGATTGCGTGGCACGACAAGAGATAATAATTGCGAGAAATGCAAGAGTAGCAAAACGAGTCATACAGTCCACGGGAATTCGAAAGGCCGCTGATAAAGAAACCATTGGG
>CAYJNF010000022.1:14210-16566 GCA_964370915.1 uncultured Chitinophagales bacterium | reverse complement strand
TATCATGTGCACAAGAAAAACGTCGATCTCAAGGATGCATGGTTTGGTGTTGTGTGCACATTAATCGGGGCAGTGATTGGCACATGGGCGGTACAGCAAGTTGATGCACAGGCTCTCGGCAAAGTTATCCCGTTTCTGCTGACTGGAATTCTTATCTACACGTTCTTCACGCCGGCACTCGGTGAGCGCGACATGTCTCCGAAAATGCGAAAGAACACGTTCTACTTGATTGCCGGACTCGCGTTTGGTTTCTACGATGGCTTTTTCGGTCCCGGTGTCGGATCGTTCTGGGCAATCGCGTTTGTCGCGGGACTCGGGTTTAACCTTTCACGGGCCACGGGCTCCACGAAGCTCATGAACTTCGTCAGCAACGTCGTCTCGCTTCTTGTGTTCGCATTGAACGGGAATGTTCTGGTGATCTTTGCAGTTCCGATGGCTGTCGGGCAGATTGTCGGCGCACGACTCGGGTCGGGACTTGTTGTGAAGCGCGGCGCGGCGTTCATTCGTCCTGTCTTCGTCACCATGGTGTGCATCATGATTCTGAAACTCTTCTACGACAAATTCATCGCCCAGTAACAATGCTTACGCACACAGATTATCAACGTATGCTGGATGTCGCAATTGAAGAGGCCCGTCGCGGCCTTGCCGAAGGAGGCATTCCCATTGGAGCGGCGCTCTACAACAACAAGGGCACGCTGCTTGGCCGTGGACACAACCGTCGCATCCAGGAAAACGATCCATCGGTTCACGGGGAAACTGACGCGTTCCGAAAAGCAGGACGCCAGCAATCCTACCGCGACAAAATCATGGTCACCACTCTCGCGCCATGCTGGTACTGCAGCGGGCTGATACGCCAATTCAATATCGGGACGGTCGTCGTTGGCGAGTCAGTGAACTTTCAAGGAGGAATCGAGTGGCTTCGGGAAAACGGGGTTACGGTTGTTGATATGCATTCCGGGGAATGCATAACGATGCTTGCCGACTACATCGGTGGGCACGCAGAAATTTGGAATGAGGATATCGGAGAGGAATGATTCGTTATCTTACACAGAGGAACTCATGGAAATCAGAAAAGAAATCATCCGGAACGGTGTCAGCTTCGGCACCGCGCTTTCCATTTGCATTTCGTGGTCAATCAACCACTCGGTGCTGTGGGCAATCATCCACGGTTTTTTCTCGTGGCTGTACGTTGTGTACTATCTGATTCTGCTTCGCTAAGATTTATAGCCGAGCCGACTCAGCGCCGCAGCATTCCCGCGCCATTCTTTCTGGACCTTGATGTGCAGCTCAAGGAACACGGGTTTCTGGAGAAATCTCTCGATCTCTTTGCGCGCCTTGGCCCCGATCTCTTTGAGCATCTCCCCCTTCTTGCCAATGAGAATCCCCTTCTGCGAGTCGCGCTCAACGTAGATGTCGGCACTGATGAACGTCTTTCCGACCTCGCGCTCCTTGAACTCCACAATATCGACTGTGGTTGAATAGGGGATTTCCTCTTTCGTGGCGAAGAATATTCTCTCCCGAATAATCTCGCTGACGAAGAATCGCTCGGAGTGTTCGCTGACAATATCGGTGGGATACATCGGCGGGTGTTCGGGAAGCATTCCTACGAGGGTCGACACAAGACCTTGAGTCCCTTCCTGTCTTAAGGCAGAAATCGGGAAAATCTCCTTGAACGGAAATGCTCTCGAATAGAAGTCGATGATCGGCAGGAGATTCTGCTTCTCCACCGCATCGACCTTGTTAATGACGAGAAACACCGGGGTGTGCAATCCTTTCAACCGCGAGAATGCATCATCGTGGGCCAGATCCTGATCGATGTTCGGTCGGGTCGCATCGATCATGAACACCAGAGCATCCGCGTCCTGAATCGCTGAGGACGCAAACTCCATCATCACTTCCTGCAGCAAGTACTTCGGCTTGATGATACCCGGTGTATCAAGGAAGATCATTTGATAATCCTTGGTGGAGAGGATGCCGAAGATCTTGTGCCGGGTTGTCTGCGCCTTGGGAGTGACAATCGAGATCTTCTGCTGCAACAGCGCATTCATGAGTGTCGACTTGCCAACATTCGGCTCACCAATAATTGCCACGTAACCACACCGAAAATGGTCGGCAAGCGTTTGCCCTTCGTTCATACTTTCTCCATAGACAAAACCCCGTTATGAAACGGGGCAGTGAGCTTCAACAGACCGCGGCGAGGTTCAATCACCTCAACGAGGCAAAGGATTGTCGAGGTCCGGTTCAATCCATAATCGCCGATCCCAAATCCGCAATCATAACGCTTCTTCACCCGACTCGCCCGTCCTCACGCGAATAACATCATCAACAGGATAGACAAAGATCTTGCCGTCACCCA
>CAYJNF010000022.1:0-14110 GCA_964370915.1 uncultured Chitinophagales bacterium | reverse complement strand
TTCTCGATTTGCGCCATCATCTCAACGCCAAGTTTCTCTTCCTTGCGCTTGTAGAATTCCCGCGCGGCCTTGACTATCTCATCACGTACACCATCTTTTCCCAACGACTGGAATTGCTGTGGTGTGATTTGCAGATCGACAAGGAGTTGCGTCCGCAGTTCATTCTGCATGGCTTCAATTTCGCCATCGCCATAATACTTGTCGACAAGCTTATGGGCAAGTTCATCAACCAGATCGACAATGTCTTCCTTGATTCGTTCGCTGACCAGAGCGCGGCGTCGCCTTGTGTAGACCACCTCGCGCTGCTGGTTCATCACGTTGTCGTATTCAAGCAGTCGCTTGCGAATCCCGAAGTTATTCTCCTCGACTTTCTTTTGCGCCCGTTCGACAGATCGCGTGATGAGCGGATGCGTGATCACTTCGCCTTCTTTCAGTCCCAGCCGTTCCATGATGCGTGCAATGCGGTCGCTGCCAAACAAGCGCATCAGATCGTCTTCCAGCGAGAGGAAGAACATCGACGATCCCGGATCACCCTGACGACCTGCGCGTCCGCGCAACTGCCGGTCAATGCGCCGGGCTTCATGGCGCTCCGTGCCAATAATGTGCAACCCTCCCGCATCACGCACACCAGGACCAAGCTTGATGTCCGTACCGCGGCCTGCCATGTTCGTCGCAATCGTGATCGCACCCGGGTTCCCCGCGTGTGAAACAATCTCCGCCTCACGCTGATGCTGCTTCGCATTCAAGACATTATGCGGGACTCCCTTGCGCTTCAACATGCGGCTGAGCGTTTCGGACACTTCCACACTCGTCGTTCCCACCAGAACAGGCCGGCCCTTCGAGCGCATCTCCTCAATCTCTTCGATGACGGCGTTGTACTTCTCACGCTTGGTCTTGTAGATGACATCATCCTTGTCATCGCGAATCATCTTTTTGTTCGTCGGAATGACAACTACATCAAGTTTGTAGATGTCAAAGAACTCACTCGCCTCGGTCTCGGCAGTACCCGTCATGCCAGCGAGTTTTTTGTAGAGACGAAAATAATTCTGGAGCGTGATCGTCGCGAGCGTTTGCATGTCGCGCTCAACCTTCACGCCCTCCTTCGCTTCGATTGCCTGATGCAGGCCGTCGGAGTAACGTCGACCCGGCAAGAGACGGCCCGTAAACTCATCAACGATCTGCACCTTTCCGTCGTCCGTAACGACGTACTCATCGTCTTTCGCATAAAGAGAATAGGCGCGCAGCAGTTGGTTCACGGTATGAATCCGGTCGCTCCGCTCTGCGTACAACCTGTTCAACTCGTCTTTCTTTTGCTGGATTTGCTCCTTTGACAACGAATGATCATTCTCCAGGACGCTGAACTCTGTGCCGAGGTCCGGAAGAATGAAGAAATCCTTGTCGCCACCGCCGGCGAGCAGATCACGCCCTTTTTCCGTCAGATTGATTTGGTGATTCTTTTCCTCGATCGCATAGAACAACTCGTCGTCGATCTCGTGCATACGAGCAGATTGGTCGCGCAGATATTCTATTTCGGTCTTCTGAACCAACGACTTGTTCGATGGATCGGACAACACCTTCATCAGACGCGGGTGTTTGGGAAGTCCACGATTGGCGCGCAGCAGCAGAACTCCAGCTTCTTGCTCTTTCGAATCGGCAATCAACCTTTCGGCCTCGGCAACAATCTTCGAAATGAAGCTCTGCTGCGCGTTGACCAGCCGCTCGACGCGCGGCTTCATTTCATTGAACCGTTGATCTTCACTCGAAGTCGGACCGCTGATAATCAGGGGGGTACGGGCTTCATCGACCAACACCGAGTCAACTTCGTCGACGATGGCATAGTAGTACTCACGATGAACAAGATCAATCTTGTCAACCACCATATTATCGCGAAGATAGTCGAAACCAAACTCGTTGTTTGTCCCATACGTAATGTCGCAGCCGTATTCCTTCCGGCGTTGAAATGAGTCCATCGTGTTCTGGATGCACCCGACGGTCAAGCCGAGAAACTCGTACACTTTTCCCATCCACACGCTGTCGCGTTTGGCAAGATAGTCATTCACCGTAACAAGGTGCACACCGCGGCCCGGCAGCGCGTTCAAATACACCGGCATTGTTGCGACAAGCGTTTTTCCTTCACCGGTCGCCATTTCGGCGATTCTTCCCTGATGCAGCACCATGCCGCCGATAAGCTGCACATCGAATGGAATCATATCCCAGACAATCGTGTTGCCCAAAATTTCAAACTTCTGTCCCACCAAGCGCCGGCACGCATCTTTCACTGCCGCAAATGCCTCGGGAAGAATCTCGTTCAACACATCTTTGGTTGTTTCGTTCCGTTCCTTCTCCAATTCATCAAGTTTCGTGGCAAGAACCTCGCGCTCTTCACCTTCCGTTCCCAGCATTTGTTCTTTAACGGCGGCAATCTCAGCCTCAACCTCCTTCAGAGCTTCAGCAAGGCGACCGCGGAATTCCGTGGTCTTCGCACGCAGATCCTCATCAGAAAGCTTCTGGTACTCGTCGTAGTATTGGTTGATTTCGTCAACCAATGGCTGAAGAGACTTGACATCACGTTCGTGCTTACTCCCAAAAATCTTCTTCAAAACACCAAGCATCACACACCTCGGAATGAATCCTGTGCCGAAAGCAACCGTTCGGACTGGATAAATGTTGTGTCTGTTCAAAAAATTCGACTAAATATAGAGAGAATTCTGAGTACAAACAAGGTAACCTTGAACACCGGCACACTACTCGCTCGATCAGTCACAATCGCATATCCCACTCAACATCACGACACATCAACCGAGAACACCCATATGAACCTCCAGAAGCTTTTTCATTCGGTGAACATCCTGCTTACCGGCCTTGCTGTCTTGCTTGCCGGTTGCGCAACCACACGCCAGCAACAGGCCCCACTGCCGGAAGTCGAAAGTGAACCGGTCTTTGAAAAACCGAGCGCACTTACGACAGTCAGTTCATCGCCGTACGCGTTGCTCAAGGCGAAAATCGATTCGCTGATTCCCGATTCACTCTTTCCTCCGGCACACATGGGCATCAAAATCGTTTCACTGAAAACAAAGGAGACGCTGTACGAGTTCAATGCAAATTCCCTCTTCAATCCCGCGTCGAATCAGAAGCTGTTCACATCCGCTGCCGCGCTCTCCCGGTTTGGACCTTCATACCAACTTGCGACTGTTGTCAGCATCGACACAACTTCCAACACCATCTTCATCAAAGGCTACGGCGACGCGGTGTTTTCCACGGAAAACATCGATTCACTTGCAAGGACAGTGAACGCTTCGCTTCCATTCAATCGCACATGGCGCGTAGCCGGTGATGTATCGTATTTTGACAACGAGTATTGGGGGTATGGATGGAACTGGGATGACGAGCCTGAATCGTACCAGATGTTTTTGACGCCTCTGATTCTGAACGGGAATACTGTTCGCCTCATTGCCAAACCCGGAGCGAATGTCGGAGATTCCGTTGTTGCATTCACACAACCGGCGACCAATTTTGTGTCGATTGAAAACAGGGGCATCACCGCCGACGACACGAGTTCTGTATCACTGAAACTCTCGCGCAGGTGGCGGGAGCGATTGAATGTGCTTACCGTCGACGGGGGAATCCGTTTCAAGGATGAGGCAGACAGCAACGATGTGAGTGTTTGGCAGCCGGAACGCTACACGGTCCAGGTGTTTGCTGAGTGCTTGCGAAAATATGGAACGATCATCTATGAGACGGCAATCGATACGGTTTCACCTGGTGCGTTTGAAGTGGCTCGCTTCTCTCATCAACTCGATTCCGTCGTTACCTATCTCAACAAAGTAAGTGATAATCTATCGGCCGAGACTCTGTTGAAAGTGTTGGGAGCGGAAAAGAAGGGATTGCCAGGCTCAGCAGAAGCCGGCGCAACGGTCGTGAAAGAATTCCTTGCCGAGCATGGCATCGACACGACAAGAATCAGAGTTGTTGATGGCTCAGGATTGTCGCGCATGGACCTGACGTCGCCGGCGGTCACCGTGCGGCTGCTCGAAACAATGTACGGCTCGCCGCATTTCATGACGTTTTACGCGTCGCTGCCCGTCGCAGGTGTTGATGGCACCGTGCGCAGCCGAATGCGCCGGACACCCGCAGCCGGCAATCTGCATGCAAAAACGGGAACGCTGTCGAGCGTGACTGCGCTTTCAGGGTATGTGAAGAGCGCCGATGATGAGTGGCTTGCGTTCTCGATGATGATGATGAACTATCCGACTCAGGCCAGGGTGTATCGTCGTGTGCAGGATAGAATTGGAGTGTTTCTCAGCAGGCTGCGACGAGAAGAGATTCGCTGACATCCGCAAGAAACAGAAGCGAACTGACGAAAACAAGAGATAGCACGGCGGATCGTATCTTGAAGAGCGTCATCCTTGTTCAGGAATGTAGATGGATGAAGGCTCTTCAAGATAGGAAAAAGTTCACACCGAGAGAAGCCTCATCATCGGTAGTGGATGATTCTCTCCTTTTCCACACCATTCAGAATAATTCTACTCACAATGGGCGAGAGGCCGGAGCCAAACGGAATCCTGAAGATCAGGATATGGTTTGTTGTCTGATGTAAAGTTGAAATTCCCCCAACGGAATTCTGATTCAACGTAGGTGTCGGAACTTGTCGTGTACCCGTATTGATCAACGGTTCTAAATGTCTGCTGTGTACCAACAACAGTATGGTAGAGTGCTTCGAGGTTTTCGGCGCTGAGCCCATAGAACTTGTACATCGAGGAGAGAATGACGCTTTGGGAATTACTGGTAAACTTTGCGTTCTCAAAATTGACCCGATTATTGTCTTCGTCCTTCTCGAACTCACCTTTCTTCTCACTGCTCTCAACATCGTAGAGTGTTGCTTTGTCGCCTCCTTCGCCGATGACCAGCAGCTTTCCGTTCGGACTCAAACTCAGATAGGAAAGCGCCTCGTCATCATCCCCGCATTCGAATGAAGAGCAGCTTCCCCGACGGCAGCTCGAAGACAGTCACGCACTTTTCATCGTGCTTGTAAGCAACGGCAATCCGCAATCCATTGCTGCTCACGTCGCATTTTTCGATGTCAACACTTTTGCCCGGCATACCGGGTATAGCAGTGCTGTAAATTGTTGTGCCGCTGAGGTCGAGCTGCGTTACGTTTGTGGAAGTAATGGCGAAGAAAGATTTGCGATCGCGCGAGACAAGACACGCGTCCTTGAAGCTCTGCAGCTTAGCACCAGTGAAGATATTGAACAGCGCCGTTGCTTCCGATCCGTACGTCTGCAGCAGCACCACGCTGTCGTTCACTACTTGCATTCCGCCTTTGATCAACGAGTTGCCGCCTTCCTCCTTCGGCTGATTGAATTCCCATCGCCAGCGTTGCTCGGTGTTCAGATCGACCGTGAAAACTCTGTCGCCGTCAAGCACAACGACGTAGCGACCGTTCGGCGTTTGCGCGATCTCATCGTCGGCGCGACCGACGGAGACCAGAAGAAACAGCGATGCGATGGCAGAGAATGTCTTCAGTTTTAAGATTGTTACGTTTATAGCTTCTTTCCTTTTCAAATCTGAAACAATGAAGCCACAGAAACACAGTCATCCGTGGCTTGATGATAGTAACAGGGCCTCACTTCTACTGCACGACCGTTCCGCTCCACGTGCCTTGGCTCTGGCCGTCGTTGTAGGTGCCGCTGACGGTGTTGCCGTTCACGGCCCCCGTCGCAATTGCCGTCGTTGTGCTGCCCGGCGCAAAAACCGTGACGCCACTGCCAGAGATTGTTCCTGTCATGTTGCTCTGGCTGCCGTCGCTCGCGTCAACCGCAAGAACGGTGAGCACGCTGCCGCTGACAACCATATTGAAAGTACCGTGATCGGTGCCGGGGGAATTTTCAGCATACGTCCCGACATAGACTTTCACGGAATTGTTTGTTGAAGGCGATGTAGTGAACCCCCCCGCCGCCGTTCGGGCCGCCATAGGTGCCGGAGATGGTTCCGTTCGCAAGCGTACCCGCAAACGAGTAATTTCCGCCGCTGACCGAGAGAACATTGTTTATGAATGTTCCGCTCAGGTTGATGGTGGCTGCCGAAGGCGAGACAAGCTTTAGTGTTCCGGTGACGCCGCCCATCCCTTTTGCAAGAGAAACCGTCAGCGAAATGGAGCCGCTCTCAGTTGCGTTGGCAATTGTGCCGACGTACGTTGAAGTTTGATTGTTGTTATTATTGTTCGATGCTGGATTCTCATCCTTCTTGCAACCAGTGATTGCAAGAGCGATGGCAAGAACGGCGAGTATTCCCCTTATACGCGACATTGGGTCCCCCTTGTTACGTGTGAATGGTATGAGTGGCTTCGCCTACGACAAGCACAAAGGTGTCATAGCTGTCCCCCGGGCTGAAGTCGAAGCTCACCTCAACAAATCAGATTGATTTATCTGAAATATACGGTCCAGTCAGCTCTTTGTCAAGTCTCCTTCAAAAGAAAAAGGAGATCGTGTGACACCTATCTCCCAAGCGGGCACCTGCTGCTGACATGCCTTGTCACTCTGAGGCCTGCTGAGAGGCGTTGCCTCAGATGATAACTTCGGAAGAATTCATGCAGTCTGCTCAAAAACCGCCAGGCGTGAACACGGTCCAATGACCCCATCTCCCGATGACTCAATCCCTAACTCTCGTACACGAACATCATTTGAGCAAGAGAAATTTTTTCGTATCAACGTAGCTCCCTGCCTGCAACCGATACAGGTACACGCCGCTCGCAAGACCTTTGGCATCGAAAACTATCCGGTATCCCCCCGGCTCTTGCACGTCATCGAACAATGTCGCAACCTCCTGCCCCAACAAATCATACAACTTCAGCTGCACTCTGTTGGCAGTAGGAATCTGATATCGTATTGTTGTTGTCGGATTGAATGGATTCGGATAGTTCTGTTCAAGATCGAATGTCGTAGGAATGCCTTCTCGCAACTCCGGAACTGAAACTGTCCCCCCGGTAAGCCGCGCTGCGCCGGAAAGGAAGCCGGCAATGATCACGTTCCCTCCACCACCGATTCGCCCGATTGCCGGTTCACCCACAAATGCTTTCACGACATTTCCCGAGCCACTTTGCACACCGTAACCTGTTCCAAACGCGGAAAGAGGAATTGCAACTGGCTGACCAAAGACGGTTTGCAAGGATGCACAAAGCAATGCTCCCATCGCAAGAGTGAATAGCTTCTTCATTGATGTCTCCTTTCTGTCCTGTCTGTCGAAGTTGGATTCATTCGCTCTTCACTATCGAAGCGTGATGTGGACCGGAATGGTTCTGCTTCCTGCGTTTGCCTGGCCGAGCGCAACGCCGATTACCGGTGTTCCTTCACTCACTGTCATGCCGTCAACTTCACGCGTCTTCAACGGACGAACACTCCCCGCGATTTCGGCTGCAGTGAGTCGCTGCCCCACGGAAATCAGCGCGCCCGGATCAACCTTCACCTGAGCAACTCCCATGACGGTGAGTGCAACGTAATCCCCCGGCTGGGCCGGACCCGCGATGGTGTGCATGCTCATCTCATTCTCCGCTTCTTTCCCCGGCGCCGTTTGCCAGACCATCCGACTCTTCACAACGCCTACAACTCCCGAGAATTGTTTGTTGTCGGCCAAGCGCACCAGAGGCAATGAGGACTGGCTTCCCGGAATCGGATCCGCCATGCCCGCTGCGGCAACGACGTCGCCTTCAGTAAGCGCGGTCGTCCCTCCGACCTTGGCGACAAGCGTGTACTCACTTGCGAACACATTGCCGGCTTCGATATTGTCAACCGTATAAAGCGCCCACTGACCCGAAGCATTGGAGGTGTTAGGCCAAAGACCGTAGGTTGTAACGCCGGGACTTGGTATGTACACACCGTAGTTGGAACCGTTCGGCGGACTTCCGATCTGGATAGCGTCATCGCCCGTGGCAAGTGTTCGTATGCCGTCGCTGCCGGTCGTGTTTTCTATGACCAAACTGTAGTCAGCACTCGGACCAATTCGGAGTCCGCCGGTGGCAGGCACTGTCAATCGGATACCTGCTAAATACAGTCGCCATCGGGATGTGTCGCCGTCGTAGTATGTCCATGCTCGGAACGCACCATTCGTCGCGTATCCGTAAAAGGGCCAGCTTGCAGCATCGGACCCTTCCACGTACATGCCTGCGTACTGACTCGCAGCGGCTGTTCCGCGCATTCCAAAAAACTCATTTCCTGAAATCGGCGCAGACCTTCCGATGAAGACGCGCCCGCTGTCGTAGAACAGAGTCGTGCCGTTGTACTTCCACTGCGCACTCCCGCCCTCCGCGGGGTTCAGACTGTAGGCGGATGACGCGAGCTTGATGCGTGGCGACAACTCTGAACCTGCACCAACTTGTGTGCTGATCCAATAAGGAATGGCCCATGTTACTGTTCCCGGAAATGGCGTGACATCGCCGAGGTACGTCGAAAAGATTCCGCCCCTGACGGTCACGTTTTTTGTTTCCGTCCAAATGGCCGCTCCTCCGCTTGAGGCTCCGTAGAGCCGGAACGTCATCGCGTAAGAGCCATCGGGTCGCGGAACACCAAGTGTATCAGTGAGCACGCCCTGATACGAGAGCTGCCGCGGTACTTGAGCGAACGCGCAGAGTACGGAAAGAACAACCAGCACAACCAATCCGGCAATACCATTGCGATGCATAGGACCTCCACTAGTTTGATTGTTGATGAATGTGAAAGCTTGAAGCGACGACGACTTTTCCAAACCCCTCACTATTTCAAAACATCCCTCTCTTCAGTCGAGTGCGAATTGGACTTTTAGGAGGACAAGAAATGATTGCACAAAAGACAGAATCTACGGATACTCAAGTCTGGCAAGACAACTGGTTGAATACGATGGAAAGCGTGCAATGATGGAACAACCCCCATCACGGCAGAACGGGAATCGAAGCGGAAAGAAATGTACGGGAACGAATTCATGACTCATATCCCGGCATCAAGTGAATGAACAATTCGCCCAAGCAGGCGTGACGAAAATAGCAACCTCATCGCACAATGTCAAGTCAAAATTCTGAGGTTCGCGTTCCAAAGCCGAAGAACCTCGCAGATTGCTGAACTGAAAAACCACTTTCTTTGTCCACGAAGGTCACGTCTGCGTGCCGAAACGCAGACAATTTCTGACTGCTGATATTGGGGCTGCCGAGTGGTGTTCCTCGTCTACACTGCACATAATGCCGCGAAGCGTGACAGCGTACTTCGGCGCAAACAGTGTCGCCCCTCCTGTCTCGGCAGAGTTGTTTCGAGTTTGTGGGATTGATGCAGTTGGTGGAGTTAGGTGCAATGACGCAATGACCCGATCTCCCAAGGATTCCGCATCAGCGCGGCTCTCTCTTCCTCACCTGACTTCGTTTGAAGTCTGACCGATTCAGAGCCGTGTCGTGATTCGGGTCGTAATACTCTTCGTTCGAGTACACGATCTCGCTGCTCGCGTTCTCCCAACGGTATTTGTATTCGTTTGTGCCGCGCTCGACTTCGTTCGTGTAGGGATTGACATACTCTTCCTGTCCGGTAAGCGTGAGGAACATATCGTTGTTGATCTCTTCGTTCGTGCGACGGCGGTGCTCCGTGATCTCACGATCGATGCGTTGTATCTCCGCGTTCGTCTTCGCGACAATCTCGCCACGTTGCGCTTGTCCACGCAGCTCTCCTGCAAGCCACTCCGGATTCATACGCACCGAGTTTTGAATCATGCTCACAATAGGCGCGAGCTTGTCAAATTCACTCTCCGGAGCGCGGAAGACGACTGTCTCTTTATTCCCCCACATGCCCTGACCAAGCTCGCCCCAATTCTCTATCACCGTGAAGAGCCACTCCTTGAACTTGATCCCATTCTGTGCGTAGCTCACCGTCATCACTGCAGCGTCGTAGCTGAATGTCATGCCCGGCATCAGCTTCGCAACACGCTGACGATAGTTGCGCGCAATCGAGGGCAGCGATTTCTTCCCGACAATCTTGACCGCAGACTGCGCTCCGTGAAGATCGCGCAAGACCTTTTGCGACAAGTACTCCTGAGCAGAAAGCAGCGGCCACACGAACATCCCCTGATAGGTACTCCCCGGCGGGAAAAGCCCCATTTGTCCGGCAGGGGACATTCGCGAATCGAAATACACCATATCAGGCAACCAGCGGATCATGACAGTCCCATCTTTGTCGCGTTTCACCGTGATGTCCAGTTTTGCAGCGATAGAATTCATTGGACCATCCGCTGCAAGCGGGTTGACTCGCATGATGCCCCCTTCTACCAACCAACCCTTCGGCAACAAAAAAGTGAAGGCGCGTTCTTTCGGTTCATCCGTGCGAAGCATGACGAGCGCAGCTGAACCCGCGCTCGGTGTCGATGCAAGTTGCTCTCCGGCAGCCATGCCCGAACGCTGAGCAGGCTCATCTGAAGACTTGACACAGCCTGCAATAGCAATTAGAGCAACGAATATTCTGACTGAAATATATCGGTTCATTCATTTTCTCCATTGGTAGTCCACGCCTCCGAACGTCGTGCTTGACACAACAACATCTTTTTCACTTCGCCCGGACGCGACGCTGAATCTCTTCGCTCTGTCGTACGGGATGACGTCGAATATCTCTCCCTTGCTCACACAGTCCGTGAGGGAATTCCAGAACGCGAGAGTGTACAGATCACCGTGCACGGACTTGAAGACGCCCTTAAGGGGCCTCGGGATGCCGGAATACCGGTCGATTTCATCCATGAAAAAATCTTCTCCCGTAGCAATAATCCAATCCTCCTCTGGCTCCGCCTCTTCCATTTCATTGCGTGGCGCCGGCTTTTCTCTGAACTTGATTCGTTCAATCGGCATGACATCATCGTAGTCGTAGAGAACCACTCTCCCCCAGTGCGTGACGCCGTAGTTCCAGGTGTTGAACAGATCGCATGGGAAGACGCCGCTTGCGGCGATGTCTTTCAGAAAGTATCCGAAGTCGATCAGGATGTGACGGATCGCTTCAGGATTCTTTTCGCATTGAAAGTAGAGCGGAAGCGGGACGACTTTTCGCTGCACGTACACATGCCGGACAATCACATAGTCATCGGTGATAAGAACATTCTTCCTCGCCGCCTCAGCAAACTCCGAGAGCAGGGCATCCGAGAATCGCTTCTTTTTGAAGCGGAGGTTCTCGAATTCCTGCGTGTCAACCAAGCGACCGGCATGATCACGATGGGACACGAAGTTGTACTGGTACCGTACTTTCTCTTGCGTAATCACCTTGGGCGTGTCGAAGTTGGAACGGAGAAAGCAAGGCCGGTCCTTGATCACTTTGAAGACCGAGCCATGATTCGGCAATGTAAACACGGTCATCACGGCGCCCTCGAGTCCCGGCGCAATCACGAACTGTTCTTTCGAGACATGCACGAACCGATGAAGCTCCCGATAGAACTCCGTCTTCCCATGCCGGTTGTATCCGAGTGAGGTGTAGAGTTCTGCCAGGTCTGCGTGAGGCATGATTGATCGGAGAAACGTAATGAGCGCATCATACCTCTCCGCATCAACGAAGAAATACGAGTACGCAAAACTGAATACTGTGCTCACTTCCGGTTCATGGAGTAGAACGGTGTCGGCAGCAATGCCGGACGATCCGTTGATCAACGGGATAACGAGCGGGATTATTCGAGCATCGACGACGATTCTTCCGATGATGTACGCGACCTTGTTTCGATAGAACACTGGCTTCAACACTTGGATTACGAAGGTCTTCTCAATGCCAATGATGGGCCACAGATGAAGATCGATTTCCTGCGCCACAAGCTCCGAGTCCCGATCAAGGTTTTCATAGCGTACCCGGAAGTGCACATCCGTGAGAATATTCCTGACCATGGAATGGGTGTCGGCGACTTTCTCATACAGTCGGTACATTGCATCTCCCTGCTGATGCGTTGTGTGCTTGGGATGCAGATAAAAGAACTCAACGTCCCTGTTTATCCCGACGGTGCTCAACATTCTGCGCGTGACAGAATTGAAAAAGGTTTCAGCCCGGTCGATGTCGAACCGCTGCGCAACAAGAGATGCGAAGCGATGCTTGGCCGACGCCCAGACCGAAGCCATCCGGGCGGCCGCCCCGAGAGCATCATCAAGTTTGACGGCCAGCTGATTGAGTGCGCACTCGTAGGAATCCAATCGTTCGACCGCATCCTGGCGTCCACGCTGCCAATCCCTTTCTTCAAACCGCTTCTGCGCCCGGCACGTGATCGCCTGGAATGTGGCGTTGAATGCATCGAATGCATCCAACGTCAGTCTTGCGGCTCGGTCAGCAACTTGATTATTCGTCATGGTACATCGATGGTATCGCTTACTTCATCAGGACCAATCTCTTCGTTTGGGTAAAAGCTCCTGCATCGAGACGGTAGAAGTACACGCCGCTCGCGACTCCGGAGCCGTCCCATTGCACGGTGTACGTGCCCGGCTCTTTTACTTCGTTCACGAGCGTCGCGACTTCGCGGCCGAGGACATCATATACCTTCAGTAGGGACGGGGCATGCCCCGTCCCTACAGGAATGGTGAATTTGATTGTTGTTGTCGGGTTGAACGGATTAGGATAGGCCGCCAACAACGCGAATGATTGTGGTGTATCGTAACGTTGATCAACATCGCAACCGGACCCCAAGCGAAAGAACACTTGTTTCACTCGCGCGGTATCGCTCTCGCCGGGGAATGCGGCTCCTCCGGGCGATGGATCTTCCTGCCAAACCAGATTTGCCTCTTGCGATGCATTCCATCGCGAGATGCTCGGATATCGCTCGTCAAGATGTTGCGTGGTGCTGATGTTTGCTGGGTTTCGCCATGTCGATCCGCCGTCAGTCGAGCCGGTCAGGAAAACATCACTGAAGTTGTAGCCGCGGCTTGATGTGTCTGGCATGAACGCCTGGAAGCCGATGTAGAGCATTGATCCTGCGACTCCGATCACCGGGTAGCCGAGTGTAAGATGGCCGCGCTGCGGTTTGTTCAGTGTGTCCGCTATTCCGGGCATGTTGTTGTGCGCGACAACTTTCACAACGCCTGTTGCCTGCGACCAGAATCCGATCGCGGCGCCATCGTTGGTCGAAGGACGATTTCTCTGCCTCATCGAGAAGACGATTACCGGCGCTTCGTTGAAGTACACCATGTCGATGGAGTTCCCCAAGTCGAACGTATCGCTGCCAATCACAATCGGCACGGGAACTCTGAGCGAGTCAATCCAATGCAAGCTGACGACATGCGATTCAAATAATCGAATACCATTGCGCGTGTACACCAACCCGATGTATCCTCCCGGACTTGCCTCCAGCACATAGCGGTTACTGCAATCGTTTGTCGGGCCTTGCCAGGGAAGGTACGTGGAGTAGTCACTCGTGATAGTCAGTTTGAGCTGACATGACATTGCGCGCAGACCCACCAATGCGATTGAGCCATCAGCGATTCCTGCCACGTCGGGCCAGAGCGGCTCGTCGTTGTCGCCCAGCAACGGCGGCGCATTCAATTCCGAGAACGCGCCCGTTCCTTCAGGCGAGTCGACATATAGAGTGGACTGCGTACCGTGGTTGACAATGACAGGAAGGCCCGCATGTGGGCCGCGTAGCAAATCTAAACTTGGATATCCGGAGCGCCGCGCAGGGACTCTAACATTCGAAAAATTGTTCCATGTCGATCCGCCGTTAGAACTGAAGGCGTACGCCGTTCGCCGCGAAGCCGAAAGTCCGGCCGAATCATCCGCCACCATGAACACAACGTGGATGTTGCCGTTGGCAGGATTGACGCGAATGTACTGACACGTGTTGTTTGTTTGATAGTCATAATAGCCCGAGAGCGTTGTGTATCGTTTTTGATACCACTGAGCGTTGACGAATGATGTCAAGCCGAACCAGAATGCGAAAGCAAGAAGTATGTGCCTGACCATTGTCGACCTTCGAGTCAAAGTGATTGAGGATTGTCTCATGATTTGTTGATGCTACAGCAAAGCTCATCGAAGCAAGAGCATCTTTCTCGTCTGCACAAATCCGCCGGCTTTGAGTTGATACAGGTACACGCCGCTGGCAAGACCGCTTGCATCGAACGTCACGGACTTGAATCCAGAATCCTGTCCGAAGGACTCCT